>CAYNVK010000112.1:0-8909 GCA_964400395.1 uncultured Lentimicrobiaceae bacterium
ATCCGGAATCAAAAAAAGGAAGTGCTGTTCACCACCCGGAAACACGATCCCTCAAAAGGCATGCTCGACCTGCCCGGCGGTTTTATTGATATGGGCGAAAATGCTGAACATGCTGTTAAAAGAGAGATACAGGAGGAGCTGAACCTGGAAATCAGCAAACTGGAATACGTGGGCACTTTTACCAATAAATACCTGTTTGCGGGCATCGAGTACCAAACGCTGGATATCGTATACCTGTGCACGGTCGACTCGTTTAGTGACCTTAAAGTAGATGACGATGTAAGTGGTTACGAATTTATTGATCCTGCAAAGGTTAAGCAGCAGGATATCAGTTTTGATTCGGTTCGGCAGATTGCTGCTTTTGTTGCCGAAAACTTATAATTGAACCGTGTTACCCTTATTGTATTTGCATCAGACCAGTGAGGCCCGTATATAAATTAACGGAATAGTGATCTACGCGAAACTTTTACGGGTGCATTAGTTTCCAAACCGGTAGCCTATACCCGATTCGGTATTCAGCAATCTGGGTTTTGCCGGGTCATCTTCAATCTTTTTCCGGAGTTGTGCGATAAACACCCGCAGGTACTGGGTTTGTTCAATATAACCCATGCCCCACACCTGTTTAAGAATATACTGGTGCGTGAGTACCCGACCTTCGTTTTTTGCCAGCAAAGCCAACAGCGAATATTCGGTTGAAGTCAGCTTAATTAACTCATTATTCTTCCGAACGGTATGATTTGCAATATCGATGGATAAGCTTCCAAAATCCAACACGGGATTATCCGAAATACCCTGGCTCTGGCGTATGGCAACGCGTATACGGGCCAGCAGTTCGCCTGTTCTGAATGGTTTGGTGAGATAATCGTTGGCCCCGTTATCAAGGGCTTTAACAATATCGTCTTCGGAATTGCGAACCGAAAGTATGATGATGGGTTTCTGGTACCATTCGCGGAGCATGTGCAATACATCAAGACCATCAATATCGGGCAATCCTAAATCGAGAATAACCAGATCGGGCTGTTGCGATGCTGCCAGGGCAATACCTTCTTTGCCAGCGGAGGCCTCCGTAATTTTATAACCGTTGGCCGAAAGTGTAATTTCGAGCAACCGGCGAATCTGTATTTCATCGTCAATAATCAGGATGTTATCTTTTACATTCATTTACACCTGTGTTTTATTTAATGAATTGAGATCAGATATTTCAACCGGAACTTTAATGGTAAACAATGCGCCTCCATTCTGCCGGTTTTCGACAGTTACGGTACCTTTATGTGCCTCAACAAAACCTTTTACTATTGATAATCCTAAGCCTGTACCGCCTGCTTTTGCTTGTTTTCCCCTGTAAAATTTATTAAAAACAGAGTGGATATCGTAATCAGAAAATCCCTCGCCACGATCCATAACCTGTATGGTGAGAAATCCATTATCGTGAAAAAACTTGAGCCTGATGCGGCTGCCTGAAGGCGAATGTTGGGTGGCATTGAGCAGCAGGTTGTGCAACACCTGTTCCATCAGTCCGAAATCAATATTTACCATGGGCATGTTTGGCGGGATGATGATGGAAAGTTTAAAAGGCTTTAATTCGGTTTGCAACGAATCGGCTACCCGGTTTGCAAGATCGTGTATATCGCACCAATCCAACCGTGGGGTGATAAGGCCCGATTCGAGCCTCGACATATTCAGCAGATTCTCAATCAGCCGGTTGAGCCGGATTGAGGCGGTGTTTATTTCAAAATAGAGTTTTTTCCGGGTTTCCTCCGGGTATTCCTGAGCTATTAATGTATCCGAAGCTCCTAAAATGGTAGCTACCGGGATGCGGAGTTCGTGCGAAAGGGAGTTAAACAGGATTTTATATAATTTCTCCGATTCGCTGATAATATAGGTTCTTTTAGCCGCATCGCGCAATATCTCCCGTTCAAATTTCCCGGTAATCTGCGACAAACAGGCTTCCCAAAAAAGCTCCTCGCCATGGGTAAATACCTCCGTTTGCTTAACAGCAATTACCCCGATGGTACTGTTATTACCCATCATTGGAACGAAAGTATAATCACTCGAAGGCAGTGTATCAGTATATTTACCGGCTTTTATAGAGTTTTTAAAAACCCAGTCGGCAATACTCAAATCATTTTCGGTGAAGTTACTTTCCGAATTAACCTTTGACAGTGGCTGAAGCAAACCCTGATCATTTTTCAGAAAAATATAAGCGTCGAGATTAAAATATTTCTGAATGTAATTGGAAGCCACTTTTGTAACTTCTTCCATACCCGAAATCACCGACAGGTCCCTGGTTAACTGGTACAAGGCATTTGTTCTTTCTTCGCGTATCCTTATTTTATTCTCTTGTCTGCGCACCCGCGACGTCAAAATCCCGTTAAGCAGTGCAATTATAAAAAACATAACGAGCATAAGCACATCCAAAGGATTTTCGATGTGCAATGTGAACTGCGGCGGGATAAAAAACAGGTCCCATATCAGGGCGCTCAGCACAGCCGCCAGAAGTATTGGACCGGTTCCAAAAAATATGGCCAACACGGATACCAAAAACAGCAAGGCAAAGGAAACAGCCTGGTATCCGATCAAATCTTTGACTAAATAACACAAGAAAGAGGAAAAGACTACCATGGTGCTTACCGCGAAATATTGCTTGTAGCCGGAGGTAAAAGAAGGCATTACCACTTTTTTCCCATAATTATCTTTTGCATGGCTGTCGGCCCCCAAAATATACACATCAATATTGCCCGAGTACCTGATAAGCCTGTTTACAAAATTGCCAAGCCTGAACATGGAGTAGAGGTTACGCACGCGAGGCTTGGCAACCAGGATGTGCGTTACATTTTCTTTTTGCGCAAACTCAACAATAGCCCTTACAATGTTGTCGTTGGTTGTAATACGGAGTTGTATCCCCAGCTGTTTGGCAAGTTTTATATTTTTATCGAGCTGTTCTCTTTCTTTGTCGGATAGTTTATGCGATGCTTCTACATATAAAGCCTGTATCTGAGCGCCCATGGAATACGACAGGTTTTTGGCCCATCGCAGCAAGCGGGTCGATTGTTGGCGGTAGTCCATCGCCACAAGCAAGTGCAATCCAGACTTCCACGGGCCACGGATGCGCTTATGCTGCATATAATCGTGCAATTGCTTGTCGACCCTGTCGGCCACGATGCGCAAAGCCATTTCGCGAAGTGCAGTAATGTTCCCTCTCCTGAAAAAGTTTTCGACTGCATTTCTCGAATTTTCGGGCGTATACACTTTACCATCAGCCAGGCGCTGCAATAATTCTTCCGGGGTGAGGTCAATTAATTCAACCTCATCGGCACTTTCAAAAATTTCATCCGGTAATGTTTCCCTAACCGTGATGCCTGTGATCTGGGTCACGGTCTCAGATCGGCTTTCGAGGTGCTGAACATTTAGGGTAGTATACACATTGATCCCGTTTTCGAGCAGTTCCTGAACATCCTGGTACCTCTTGGCGTGCCTGCACCCGGGCACATTGGTATGTGCCAGCTCATCCACCAACACAATCTGCGGACAGCGTTCGAGTATTGCATCCAGATCCATTTCGTGAACAGCAGTAGACTTGTAGGTGTATGGTTTGCGGGGAATTAATTCGAAACCTTCAACCAAATCAGCCGTTTCTTTACGGTTATGTGTTTCGATGTAACCGATTATAATTTCATTTCCTTTCAATTTCTCAGCCTGGGCAGTCTGCAGCATGGTGTAAGTTTTGCCCACACCGGCGCACATGCCGAAAAAAATTTTCAGTTTCCCCCGCTTTCCTTTTTCTTCTTCATTGATTAATGAAGCCAGCAGATCATCGGGATTAGGGCGGCTATGATCGAAATTGTTCATCTGATTTTATCCAGCTCTAAATTAAGCAATAAAACATTAACTCTTTCCTGTCCCAGTATAAGCATTTGCGGCGATTCGGTTAACCGATTTATGCACCCGATCAGCTGTTTGTGTTCGTCAGTGCTAAAACCACGTGCTTTTACGATACGATTTACCTGTAGCATGGCTGCTTGTTTGGATATATGAGGATCGAGGCCGCTGGCAGAGGCAAACAGCATTTCGGACGGGATAACGCTGTTAGTATCAAGCTGATTGCTTGTAATGAATTGCTCCTTCCTTTCGTTGATCTGCTGTTTGAGTTTTGCATTGGTAAGCCCATAGTTTGATCCACCCGAAGGTAAAGGATTATACGAAACTGCCGAAGGACGGGGCGTAAAATACTTATCGCCGTTAAACTGCTGCCCGATAAGCGCGCTCCCGATTATTTTATTATCCTTTGTAAGTAAGCTTCCGTTTGCTTTTGCCGGGAATACCAGTTGTGCAATTCCGGTAACCACGAGCGGGTAAACAATACCGGTTAAAACAGTGAAAAACAGGAAGGCTTTTATTGAAATTAACAGCGTTTTCATTTTTGTGTGATTTTAATGGAATTGTGGTAATGAATCAGTTCATGCAACCTTTGTATCATAAAATCCAGTTCTACCACTCTTCCTGATAATAATAAGATCTGGTGATGATCATTCATTTTGTCGAGACCACTGATTTTATTGATCTCAATTTGCTTCCGCTGAATCAGGCTTTCCAACAAATGAATTACAAGTTGTTCCATGTCAGAGATTTATTAAAAGGTCAATTATTTTAATCCCGACAAAAGGGGCGATAAGCCCGCCCAAGCCAAAAATCAACAAGTTTTGCAACAGGGCAGTATTTGCCGAAACCGGCTTGTAGCGAACACCCCGTAAAGCCAATGGCACCAACATTATAATGATCAGTGCATTAAATATAACGGCGCTGAGGATTGCACTCTGAGGCGAGCCTAAGTGCATCACATTGATGGCTGACAGGGGTCCGATGCCGGTATGGCCTGCGTAAAGCGAAATAGCAATTGCCGGAATTATGGCGAAATACTTGGCTACATCGTTGGCAATGCTAAAGGTTGTGAGCGCGCCACGCGTCATAAGTAATTGTTTTCCAACTTCAACCACTTCAATCAGCTTGGTCGGGTTGCTATCAAGGTCAATCATGTTACCGGCTTCGCGTGCGGCCTGTGTGCCCGAGTTCATGGCAATACCAATATCGGCCTGTGCCAATGCAGGAGCATCGTTGGTACCATCGCCTATCATACCAACCAGGTGCCCGCTGGTTTGTTCTTCGCGTATGCGGTTCAGTTTATCTTCGGGTTTTGCCTCTGCCATAAAATCGTCGACACCGGCTTCGGCCGCTATGGCTGCCGCCGTGAGTGAATTATCGCCGGTGATCATTACGGTTTTTATCCCCATTTTCCGCAATTCTGCAAACCGCTGTTTTATACCACCTTTAACAATATCTTTTAAATGAATTACGCCAAGTACCTTGTTATCCTGGGCAACAACAAGTGGAGTAGCGCCCTGCCTGGCAAGTTCCGAAACTACATCCTGTATTTTTTGCGGGTAAAAGCCATTGTTATTCAGTACAAAATTTCGTATTGCTTCCGATGAGCCTTTACGGACCTGGTGAACCTGCCCGTTTCTTGATTTTAAATCGACCCCGCTCATCCGCGATTGTGCTGTAAACGGAATAAAAGTGGCTTGCAGTGAGTTCACATCGCGACCGCGAATATTGAATTTTTCCTTTGCCAGCACCACAATGGACCGTCCTTCAGGAGTTTCATCAGAAAGTGACGAAAGTTGTGCTGCATCAGCAAGCCTTTCAATACTTACATCTTCGGCAGGGATAAAATCTGTAGCCATGCGGTTGCCCAGAGTTATGGTTCCGGTTTTATCAAGCAAAAGCACATCCACATCACCGGCTGCTTCAATAGCCCGGCCACTGGTAGCAATAACATTACGCTGTATCAGCCTGTCCATACCGCTAATACCAATAGCGCTCAGCAAACCTCCTATAGTGGTAGGGATGAGACAAACAAGCAAAGCTATCAGTACCGGAATGGTTAAATTTTTAGCATCGGGCAAACCGGAAGCCGAAAGTGCATAACCAAAATAAGCCGGAAGCGTAATAACCGCCAATAAAAAAATAATTGACAAGCCCGAAAGCAAAATGGATAAGGCTATTTCATTGGGGGTTTTCTGCCGTTTTGCGCCTTCGACCAAGGCAATCATTTTATCCATAAAAGTATCGCCCTTGTCGGCTGATATCCGTATCAGGATACGATCGCTGATTACTTTTGTTCCGCCGGTAACCGCTGAGCGGTCGCCACCGCTTTCCCTGATAACCGGTGCCGATTCGCCCGTGATCGCCGATTCGTCAACACTCGCTACACCTTCAATCACCTCCCCGTCCGAAGGGATTACATCGCCGGCTTCGCAAACTACAATATCTGACTTTTTAAGTTCGGTGGCAAAGACCATAATTTCCTGTTTACCATCCATTTTACGGGCCCTGGTAAGGGTACGATTTTTCCGAAGTGCATCGGCTTGTGCTTTACCCCTGCCTTCGGCTATAGCCTCGGAAAAATTGGCAAATAATACAGTAAACCAAAGCCAGATGGTAATCTGAAAATTAAAGATTGAAAAAGCACCATTGAATATTTCGGTAACTACCACCACGGATGTAAGCAAAGATCCCAATGCTACAATAAAAATAACAGGGTTCTTGATCAGGGAAGCAGGATTTAATTTGATAAAACTATCCCTGGCTGCTTGCAGCAGGATGGCTTTATTGAAGATACTTATGTTTTGTTTGGTATGCATGACAGTCAATTTTTAAAATGTAATTCCTTGGGTCATCAGTAAATGCTCAACAACAGGTCCGAGTGAAATGGCTGGGAAAAAGGTTAACCCGCCAACAATAATAATTACGGCAATCAGCAATCCTACAAATAACCAGTTATCGGTATGAAATGTACCTGCCGAAGGCGGGATGGTTTTCTTTCCGGCAAGGTTACCAGCAATGGCCATTACCGGGATAATTACACCAAAACGGCCGATCAGCATGCCCAACCCTAAGGTGAGGTTGTAAAAAACAGTATTGGCATTTAGCCCGGCAAAAGCGCTGCCGTTGTTGCCTGCAGCCGAACTATAGGCATACAGTATCTCTGAGAAACCATGAGCCCCATGGTTATTGAGGCTTGATAACCCGTAACTGCTCACCGATGCCCATGCCGTAAGCAACAGTATAACCGCGCTGGGTACCAGTATGGCAATAATAGCCATCTGAACTTCGAAGGCCTCGATTTTCTTCCCCAGGTATTCGGGCGTACGACCTACCATGAGCCCTGCTATAAAAACGGTGAGAATGATAAATATGATCATTCCGTACATTCCTGCGCCGACACCCCCGAATATCACTTCACCTAACATAATATTAAGCATCGCCACCATGCCCGCCAGGGGCGATAAACTGTCGTGCATGGCGTTTACTGATCCATTGGATGCAGCGCTGGTTGATGTTGACCACAGAACACTGTTGGTAATCCCAAAACGGGTTTCTTTTCCTTCCATCAAAGGCAGATGCCCAAAAACCGGGTTGGCTGAATACTCGGCATACAACGAAATGCCCAGCCCTGCAATCAACAGAAGAAACATCACAGTAAACACAGTCCAACCCTGCCTCACCGAGCCAACCATTTTACCATACGTGAATGTAAGTGATGCCGGGAGCAGAAGGATGAAGAGCATTTCGAGGAAATTGCTGATGGGGGTTGGGTTTTCGAACGGATGCGCGCTGTTTGCATTAAAAAATCCTCCCCCGTTGGTACCCAATTGCTTAATGGCAATCTGCGAGGCAGCAGGACCCATAGGTATAATTTGTTGTGCTCCTTCGAGGGTGTGCGCTGTTTCGTATGGCTTAAAGTTTTGAACCACACCCTGACTGGTGAGCACAATGGCAAAAACGATTGAAAGTGGCAGCAGCACGTAGATAGTCGATCGGGTGAGGTCGGTCCAGAAATTTCCAAGCTTATCGGTGGTTTTCCGGGTAACGCCTCTTGTAACAGCCAGAAAAACAGCAATCCCGGTAGCAGCGCTTACGAAATTCTGTACCGTCAGACCAATCATTTGCACCAGGTAACTCAACGTGGTTTCGCCGGTATATCCTTGCCAGTTAGTGTTGGTTACAAAACTGATGGCCGTATTTACTGCAGAGTGCCACGAAACATTACCGAGCTGTGCCGGGTTTAGTGGAAGCTGCGCCTGCAACAGTTGTAAAAGAAACAAAAACACAAGGCCTGTTAAATTAAAAGCCAGCAAACCAAAGAGGTATGTTTTCCAGTTGGTTTCTGATTCAGTATTTTCACCCATCAGGCGGTAAGCAAGTCGTTCGAGCCATCCGAAGACAGGTTTCATGACATGCCGGTTGCCCGAAAATACGTTGAACATATAATTTCCCAAAATCGGGGTTAGCCCGACCAGGAAGAAAAAAAACAGCAAAAGCTGAATGATATCCTGCAGTGTCATGGCCTAAAATTTTTCGGGTTTAACCAATGAATACAGAAGGTATCCGAAAATTAACAGGGCAATTACCGCCCCGAATGCATACCCGGTTGCGTTACTCGCATGTTGGGTTATTGTTACAAAAGCTGTGATCATTTTGCTATACGTTTTGACGATGCAAAATTGCATCCAAATCCATAAGTGTTTTATAATGATTCAATGGGGAGATATAAAGAAATTATAAAGATGAAATCAGTAATGCCATTGGCTGTTTTCCGGCATTTTTTCATGCTCATATCAAATATTTTATCACTATCAACCGATAGAACGAGTTAAGAAATTGAATTACAAGTATTACCTCACCCCTACCCCTCTCCGCGGGAGAGGGGCTACATCTCCCAATTAATCAGGCTTTATAACAATCCCACTTCATTTTATGTCGGACACTATTGATATTTTATCTGTTTTGAAGTGAATCGATGCGTTGCTTGCATATTTGTAACTTTGTACTACTTTTACACCCTGGTTTAC
>CAYNVK010000113.1:0-8883 GCA_964400395.1 uncultured Lentimicrobiaceae bacterium
GATGTCGGATGTGGGATGTTGGATGTGGGATGTTGGATGTCGGATGTTGGATGTGAGAGGTTTAATGTAAGTATGCTTTCGCTCACCGGTTTTTCAATCCAATTATACACCTTTAATAATCCTCCCACAATCTTACTTATTATTCCACAATTACCTTTCGGGTAACCTGCTGCCGGCCAATGGTAACCTGTATGATATGGATTCCTTTGGTTCTGGGAGTCCATGGTATCTGTACCTGTGAGCTGATACGGCCCGAATAAACTTTTTCCGATTCACTGCCAAGCAGGCTGAAATCACGGATTTCGATACTTTCGGAGCCAGCATAGCTGATAAGTATTTTAGCCATATCCTTCACCGGGTTTGGGGCAACAATTACCGAAAAAGGCTCTTGTTTTTTCGAATCCAGGGCGGTGGGCAGCAGGATCCTTTCAGTCATGTAAAGTCGGTACTCGCCGGCTTTAAATATCAGGTTGCCATTCGGATCGGTGACCGTGAGTGAATCACCGGTTATATAATCATACCATTTACCGGCTTTGGGGAAGGCAGGCGAAACATTGGTGCTGATTACCCCGAAGTTTCCCAGCACTACGGCTGATTTTCCATTGAGGTTTAGCCCGATTCTCTTTACCGTTCCTGTAAGATCTGTCTGGAAATCGGTAGTACTGAAAAGCGGATCCGTTTTTTTCAGGTAAATCAGGTCCGAATAGATTTTATAAAGTTTCTGCCGGTCGGGCTTAGTCATATAATCCCAGCGTGGGGGTTTTTGTGCAAGCCTGTCGGGTGTTCCGTCTGCATCGTAATTAATGGAATAATCATATCCTCGCTCACCAAATTGCCATATCATTTTTGGCCCGGGGATGGTAAACAAAAAGGTTGCTATCAGCCCGCCACGTTTCAGCGCGGTGGCAGTATCCTGCACATTGTAATTCCCCATCGAAAGGCCTTCCTTGAGGCATCGGTACATTTCACGTTCTTCATCGTGGCTTTCCATGTAGGTAACCAGGGTGGGGTTTGTCCAGGAACGCGATTTGTACGATCCCCAGCTCAGGTCGCTGTTTCCGTTATCATTGGATCCTTTGGCAGCTTCGCCATATTTATAATTCATGTTTCCCCACAGCATGATACCGAAAGCCGATAATTCTTTCTCTTCACTGTTATCTGTAAGATGTTCGAAAATTACATAGGCATTCGGGTTATGTTTCCACATTTCGGATGCCATTCGTTTTAAAATAGCAATACGAGAGGCATCGTATGCCGAGCCTTCGCCTGATTTGTTGGTGAACCCTTTTGTAAAATCGAATCGGAAACCATCAAGCCTGAATTCGGACATCCAGTAAGCAGTAATGCTGTCGACCAGTCGTTTGGTATCAGCACTTTCGTGATTAAAATCGTTACCCCAGCTGTAGGTTGTATTTGGGGAGGTAACATTGTACCAGGGATTATCAGCGGCTGGCCGTGAGTTGGCGGCATCCCAGTAAAGCATGGCCATTGGCGAGGTATTGTACGAATGGTTCAGCACCATATCGCCGATTACGGCAATTCCCAGCTGGTGGCAGGTATCGACCAGTTTTTTGAGTGTTTCGGCTTTGCCGTAATATTTATCGACAGCAAAATAATAGTTCGGGTTGTACCCCCAGCTCAGGTTGCCTTCGAATTCGTTTACAGGCATCAGCTCAATGGCATTGATGCCGAGTTTGTGCAGGTAACCGAGGGTATCAATAACCGACTGAAAAGTATGCTGGCTGGTAAAATCACGGACCAGCAACTCATAGATTACCAGGTCAGTTTTTACCGGAGGCGTAAAACCTGAAGATTTCCATACATAAGGTTTTTGCCCGGTTTGCAGCACGGTGGCTATCCCCTGAGTTTTACCCGCAGGGTAAGCAATCAGGCCCGGATAAGTTTCAGGTGTTATGTACTGGTCGTTCCAGGGGTCGCTGACTTTGGCGGCATAGGGATCGCCGATGCGGATGTTGTTATCAAGCAGGTATTGGAAAACATATTCTTTACCGGGCACCAGGTTATCAATCTGCACCCAGAAACGTTTGCCGTCGGGTGTTTGCTTCATATACGATGATTCGGATGGCTGCCAGTTGTTGAAATCGCCGATTGCATAAGCAAATTGTTTGCCCGGCGCATAGAGGCAGAGCAGGGCAGAAGTTTCGTTCAGGTAATTAATCCCGTCTTTCATATTTGCAGGAAGCGGGGCAACAGTTACATCGGGCCTTACGTAATAATAAAATGAGTCGGCAACCATTGCCGTGCTGGTTTTGGCAACAGCCTTTACGAGGAACTGCCCGTTTTGGGTTGCTGTTAAGGAATAGCTGAGTTTGTTCGAAATTGTTCCGGCAACTTTCGATCCGTTTACATATAATAAGGTAGAGTCGGCTAAAAGCGACGAAACTTCAACATTCAACGACTGGTTCAGGTTCAGGAACAGAAAACTTTCGGTGGGCGAGGTAATGGTTACGCTCAGGCTGGCAGGGAAAACATCGTATAAAATATCGCTCCCGTCGGAGTTTTTACCTTCAAGCCATTTACCGCCAACTTGCGCACTGCTTCGAAAAACAAAGGCCATTTTTTTTATTATTTCTATAGATGGCACGTTATAAAATGCACGAATTGATGGTCCGATAACCAGTTTCCATTTATTATTCCCTAGGGGAGTTAATTTGCAGGCTGGGATATTTACACCCCAGGCGGCTTTTACATATTTCCAGTTCGAATTACTGGTGCTCAGGTTGGTCAATACCCCTGTGTGCGCATACACATCGCCGGTATAATCCTTCAACCCGCCGCTACCCTGCGTGGCATCAAAAATTACTTCCACATTATCCTGGTCGGTAGGTAAGGCCGGGGTTACGGTTATAACCTGGCTAAATGCGTTTGTAAGCATCAAAGAAAGAACAGTAATCAGAATGCTGAACTTTTTCATACGATAGAATTTTAGAAAGTAGCAAATGTAAGTATTTTTATACCAGCCGGTATAATTTTACATTCCGGCAGGTGGGTACTCATCCGTTAATGAGCGATCATTTGTGAGCAACAGGAGCCGCTTTATTTTATCTTTTTCAGTATAACTGCAGTTAAAGGTTTTAAAACTATGCTGTTGCCGGTAACTTTTTTGTTTGTCATCAGGTCCGTCCAGCCGGTATTGGCTGGCAGTGTAAATTTCTGCTGATCCTTTTCAAGGTTGAACATCACAATAATTTCATCATTGCCTTCCGAGCGGCTATAGGATAATTTTTTGCCGTCGGTTACCAAGAATTTGAAATCGCCGGTATTCAGCACCGGGTTGTTTTTCCGGATGCTGATCAGTTTTTTATACAGGTCGAATTGCGCCTGGTTGAAGGCTACCGGGTCGTATACTTTTTTCCCGGGTTGTATGTTGTTGCGTGTTTCGGGATTGAATTTGAATTCTTTCCACATCAGGGGTTTCCGGCAGTTGGGATCGTCGGCGCCCCACATGCCCATTTCCTCGCCGTTCCATATTTGCGGCGCTCCAACAATAGTGAATAAATGAATAAGGTAAAGCTTTAAGCGGATATAAGCTTCGGCATCGGGTTTTCCGGTTCTGTAATTGTTATCCTCATTGGGATTTGCATGGTATTTATACTTATTGGTGTTGTAAAAGTCGCTGAGCAGGCGTGGCGAATCGTGTGTTGATGAGGTGTTCATCATCGCGTAACGGTTATCAGGCAGCAGTCGGTTCCATTGGTAAAGCAAACTGTCCTTCAGTTGTTGCGCGTTAATTTCGGTATTGGTGCGGGCAAAGAAATACCGGGCCGGGCGGTAAGCCTGGTAAAACATCACGGCGTCGAAAACATCTCCGCTGGTGTAAGGCACAGGATTCATCAACTGGTCGGGCCATTGTTCCCACCATATTTCGCCCACCAGGTAGGCTTCAGGCTGAACCGAGCGGACTACTTTACGGAAATCGCGCCAGAAACCCAGCCCGATATGATCGGCCACATCGAGGCGAAAGCCGTCAATACCATTGGTTACATCGCCATCCGGCGCCAGCCAGCGCTTGGTTACTGCGAAAATATGTTGTTTGGCACCTTCGTTTATATTCCCCTCGTAGGCATGACCGGTTTTTCGTTCAGTAGTAAGATCCACCTTTTTGATCTCGGGGAGGAATTTATTTCCCAGCCAGCCTTCGAAGGCAAACTCGTTTTCGGGTGTGGCCGGATTATCAAACGAAGTAACATTATACCAGTCCTTACACACCGATTTATCCTGGTTTTTCACCAGATCTTCGAAAGCCCAGAACGAAGTGCCTGTGTGATTCCACGAATAATCCATGATGATTTTCATGCCCCGTTTATGGGCTTCGGCCACCAGTTTCAGGAATAATTTATCGGCTGCAGTCCATTTCCAGGTTTTCGGATCGGCCGGGTTTTCGGAGGCTATAATTTTATTATCGCCAGCCGGGTCGGGGCCAAAGTTAACATCGATATGATGGTAATTGCGGGCATCGTATTTATGCAACGAAGGGGCATCGTTAAGCGGGTTCATAAAAAGCGCCGTAACCCCGAGGTTTTGCAGGTAATCGAGTTTATTCAGCACACCCTGCAAGTCGCCCCCATAACGGCGGTACTGAACTGCATCATTGAATTGTTTCCCGGTTTTTATAGCCCAGTCCTCCTGCCGGTACCAGTCCCAGGTCCAGGGTGTAACCGACCATCCTTCGGGTGTTATAATGTTCATAAAGGGAACATCCATATTCTCCGGTTTGGGATCGTTGGATTTATCGCCATTGTTAAAGCGTTCCACAAAAATCTGGTACCAGATAGCGCTTTTGGCCCAGGAAGGAGGAGTGCTATAAGTTGTTTCCTTATTTTGCGATTGTGTATGATTGGCGATTCCTGATAATATGAGGAACAGGATAATGCAGTTTTTTTTCATAACGTTTAAATTTTATGATAACATTTAAGCAAAGCAAATATATGATTTTATTTTGCCAGGAGAAAAACTACCGGAACATCCAGCCGTTCATTCCACGATTTTTCGGAGTGATCCTTGCCCGCGAAATATCTGGTGATCCAGTTTTTACTTGTAAAGCCTTTAGATTTCATCACTTCATCCACCTTTTGTTGCAAGGGAGGATACAAGGCATCGAGTGTTTGGTCGCCATAATCGAAATAAATTTTATGGGTTTTGCGATCAGGCAGATTTTTGCCCAGGTAACTTACAAAAGCTGATGGAACCGGGTTGTTGTTCGTAGTAAATGTTCCCGGCCAATGGGTACTCAGGCAGGCAGCGCCACCGAATACTTCAGGATACTCGCAAATGGCGTACATCGAAATTAGTCCACCCATGCTGCTGCCGGCAATAAAGGTGTTTTTTCGGTCGGTATTTGTCGAAAAAGTGCTGTCAATAAACGGTTTGAGCTCGGTAACAATAAATTTCAGGTAATTATCTGATACTGGCTGAAAAGCCTTGTCCGTTTTTCCGGTGGACTGAAGTTGTTTTGTTACCGTATCTTTTTCGGCCTGGCTCAGCGATTCGAAAGGTTTCTGGGGGAAGTATTCGGAATGACGTTTCGGGGTATTCCAGATTCCAACCACAATGCATTCCTTAATTTTCTGTTCGTTCATCAATCTGCCCATGGTTTCGTCAACACCCCATTCCTGGTGATTCCAGTTTATGGCGCTGTCGAAAAGCATTTGCCCATCGTGCATATAGATAACCGCATATTTTTTCCCCTTACTGTAATGATCGGGCAGCCAGATATCGATATTGCGCGGGTTAACGAATGTTGAAGGGAAATTGCTGACCCGTTTTATTGAACCATGAGCAACAACCAACGCGGGTGTTTCTGTTTTTATATCGGGAGGCTGGGCTGATAATTCATTGTTACTTATCCCGGTATAGTATGCAAACACAAAAAGAATCCAATATAATCTCATAAGTCATCTGATTTTAACTCATGCAAAATTAAATGCAATACGGCCCTGATCCTAAAATAATTTAAGGTTTAAGATTGTAGATCCAAGCTAAATAATATTTTTGTAGTATCGCTAATGATAAAATAACAGAAAATATGGGCAAGCGACCACGCTTAACATTCGCGCAAATTTGGAATATGAGTTTCGGGTTTCTTGGAATTCAGTTCGGTTTTGCTTTACAAAACGGGAATGCATCCCGTATCTTACTCACTTTTGGTGCCGAAGTGGATCACCTGAGCTGGTTCTGGCTGGTGGCACCTATTACCGGTATGATTATACAGCCCATTATCGGCTATATGAGCGACAAAACATGGAATCGCCTGGGCCGGCGCAGGCCTTATTTCCTCACCGGCGCCTTGCTTACCAGCATTGCCCTTATTTTGATGCCCAATGCCCCGCACCTGGCCAATTTTATCGCGCCTATGTTTATTGGCGGTGGTTTGCTGATGATTATGGATGCATCCATTAATATTTCGATGGAGCCCTTCAGGGCCCTGGTGGCGGATAAGCTGCCTGAAGAACAGCACACGCTTGGTTTCTCGGTGCAAACGCTGTTGATCGGAATTGGAGCAGTTGTGGGCTCGTGGCTACCTTATATATTAGGCGAATGGTTTGGCATTTCGAAAGAAGCTTCCGGTATAGGACTGGTTCCCGACAACGTGGTGTATTCCTTTTACTTTGGTGCTTTTGTGCTGATATCGAGTATTTTGTGGACGGTTTTCACAACTTCCGAGTACCCGCCCGAAGAACTGGTTGCCACAGCCGAGGTTGAGGAAAAGCCTAAAAAGTTTTTCATCCCGCCCATTATGATCAAACTGCTGCTGGTGCAGTTTTTCTCCTGGTTTGCCCTGTTTTCGATGTGGGTGTATACCACTCCGGCAGTTGCGCTGAAATTTTATGGTACCTCCGATGCCAATTCTACCGCATTTCAGGATGCCGGTAACTGGGTTGGAATTTTATTCGGGGTATATAACGGGGTTTCGGCTATTATTGCCTTATTGCTTCCATTGGTAGCCAGACGCTTATCGAAGAAAGTCACCCACTCCATTGCACTTTGTATCGGGGGCTTATCCCTGCTTTCGTTCCTGGTGTTCACCGATCCGCATTTCCTTATCGTACCTATGATCGGGATCGGGATTGCCTGGGGAAGTATCCTGGCTATGCCATACGCCATGCTCGCAAGTTCTATCCCTCCAAAACGCATGGGAATTTATATGGGGCTGTTCAATATGTCCATCACCATTCCGCAGATCGTAAGCGGAGTATTCAGCGGGCTTATCCTGAAATACTTCTTTGCCAACAACCCGATACTTTGTATTGTGATGGCTGGCGTGAGTATGTTCCTGGGAGCGATTGCTGCCTTATTTATTAAGGAGAAACAAGTATAGCTGTCTTTTTATTCCACCAACCCCTTCAAGAGTTTAAAACCCTTGAAGGGGTTTTGTGTGAGAAGTATATTACTATGCTTCCTTTTGATATTGTGATCGCAGAATAACTTTAAGTTCTTCAACCTGATGTGCATCGCTGAGCAGGTGAGGCCCGATGCGTGTGCGGCAAAGTGCACTTAAATATGCCCCGCTGCCGAGCGCTTCCCCGAAATCACGAGCCAGGGCGCGAATATAAGTCCCTTTGGAACATACAATACGAAAATCAACTTCAGGCATTTCGATACGTGTAATTTCAAAAACAGGAACGCTTACCGGGCGGGCTGCCAGCCCCAGGTCCTTATCTTTCCTTGCCGATTCGTAAGCCCGTTTGCCATCAACTTTTATAGCCGAAAACATAGGCGGAACCTGCATAATATCGCCACTCAGGCTTTGCGCTGCCTGGTAAATCATTTCGGGAGTAATATGCCCGGTTGGAAAAGTTTCATTTACTTCTTTTTCCATATCGAACGATGGCGTAGTGGCGCCAAGCACGAAAGTGCCCGTGTATTCCTTGTCAAAAGCCATAAATTCCTCAATGCGCTTGGTGGCTTTCCCGGTGCAAACAATCAGCAGCCCGGTAGCCAACGGATCGAGGGTGCCGGCATGGCCGATTTTTATTTTCTTGCCGATAAGGTGTTTAATCAGTCCGCGCAGGGAGCCAATCACATCGAAGGATGTCCAGCGGTAAGGTTTGTTTACAAGAAGAATTTCGCCTTCGGTGATGTTGAGCATAATGTGTTAACTTAATGAAAATGGGTTAAAATAATGAATAAAGAATATCGAATAATGAATATCGAAGTATACTATTGAAATCATTTGTTCTTTTCATTTTGACTAATACTTTACTAATTTTGATGTTCAATATTCGATGTTCAATATTCGATATTTAAACGTCTGCTCATTGAAATCATTTGTTCTTTTCATTATTCTTTTTAGCTGTTTCAACGCTTTTATTGAAAATAGCAGTTAATTCATTGCATTCTTTGATTGCTTTTTCTACAACATCTAATTTTTCTGTTAAAGGATACTTCTTAATAATTTTCAAACTAATCCGGGTTTCCCGAAGTTCCTTAAGTATTATTTTAACTTTGTGTATAAAATCGTTTCTTGATTCTGCGCTTTGTGCTTCGCCGTAATTCAATGCAGGTGCTGTACCTGATCGAACCACCTGACCAGAAATATGTTTTCCAGCTGGTGTGGTATGCATATTTTCAGATATTCCAATTATACAAATTGCGAAATTAATAAGTCTTTCTTCAAGGTCAAAAGTTCTTTTATCATTGTATTGATTTGGTTCCATAATTCCAGATGTTTCAGGATGACTTATTGCATTCTTTCCTTCTAAGATTATTTAGCTAAGTTCAATATTAATTATTCGATGTTCAATATTCGATATTTTAACCAATTAAATCACTTGCAAATCAACACCCAGCACTAAAAGGATCAGCAAAACCGCCCCAACAATAATGCGATAATACCCGAAAACCTTAAACCCGTGTTTTTGC
>CAYNVK010000114.1:0-8810 GCA_964400395.1 uncultured Lentimicrobiaceae bacterium
CGGAACACCAACGATGACAACAAAGATCGTATGATAGGTTTTGTTGCATTACAGTATGATTTTACCAAATGGCTTAACTTAAAGGCACGTTATGGGCTTGATAATAACGCAACCCTGTTCAGCGACAGGCTTGCCACCGGTACGCCTTACTGGCTTACATCAGGTTATACCGGCGATTACAGGGTAACACAGGAAAGGGCTTTCGAACAGAATGCAGATTTTCTTTTAACTGCCCAGGGTAACTTGCTGGATAAACTCAGCGGGGTATTTACTTTTGGCGGCAACCTGATGAATGCCAAGAATTATTACCAGCTATCGCAGGCTCAGGGACTTGTAATTCCCGATTTTTATGCCATTAATAATGGGGCCTTGCGTCAGGCTGGTTATACAACCACAGAAAAGGAAATCAGATCCTGGTATGGTACAGCCTCATTTTCATATGACAACTGGGCATACCTTGATGTTACCGGCCGTAACGATGTTTCCTCTACACTTCCGGCATCCAACCGATCATACTTCTATCCTTCAGTAGGCGGTAGTATTGTGCTTTCACAATTACTATCCAATAATAATATAACTCTGGGGCCGATTTCGTTTGCAAAATTCAGGGCTTCGTGGGCCGAAGTTGGAAATGATACCGGACCATACATGCTCGAGGATTATTACAATATTTTATTTGTAAAAGGTGTACTTACTGCTTCACCCTACGATTACAAAACAAATCCGGACCTGAAACCAGAGAGTATTAAATCATCAGAGTTAGGTTTTGATATCCGGCTTTTCAATAACAGGCTGGGCTTCGATTTGACCTGGTATAAAAAGAATGCATTCGACCAGATTATAAAAATAGCTGTTCCACCGGCAACAGGTTATAAATATGAGATCATGAATGCCGGTAATGTTGAAAATAAAGGTGTTGAGCTTTCGTTGAATGCAAATGTTGTTGAACAAAAAGCTTTTACCTGGAACCTGGTGTTGAATTACTCAAAGAATACCAATAAAATTATCGAACTCAACGATAAAACAAACATACAGGTGTTAAGTGATGCTTCTACCGAGTCCTTTATCAAAGTTGTTGCCGAAGTAGGAAGCCTGTATGGCGATATCCTGGGTTACAAGTACGAGCGGAATGCTAGTGGTCAAATCCTGGTGGATGACAGCGGAATACCCCTAAAAACACAGAATATGTCGAAATTGGGCAATTATCAACCCAAATGGATGATGGGCCTCTCGAATAGCTTTACTTTCCATAGTTTCGACATGTCATTCCTCATTGATATGAGATATGGCGGTGAAATTTATATGGGTTCCATCAAATCAGGAGCAAGTTCAGGAACACTGGCTATGACTCTCGACGGACGTGAGGGTGGAATGGTTGTACCAAATTCAGTGGTTAAGTCAACAGGGGCAGTAAATACCAAGAGTGTTACTCCGCAGGCATATTATGGTGGAATTTCAGGGATAACCGAGGCCTGGATTTACGATGCTACCAATGTTTGTTTCAGGGAACTCAGCCTGGGCTATACCTTACCCTCAGATTTAGTTCACAAGGTGAAACTCAATGCTGTTAAAATAAGCCTGGTTGGCCGTAACCTGTTTATGATTTCGAGTAATACCAAAGGCTTTAACCCGGAAGCTACTTATTCTACCGGCAATGCGCAGGGTATTGAATACGGAACCATGCCTCAATTGCGCAGCTTAGGATTTAATTTGAATCTGAACTTCTAACCCTAAATCAGAAACACACATGAAAACAACGAAATATTTTCTCATACTCATAGTCTTCGGCTTGTTCTCTTGTTCCGATCTGGACCTGATGAATAAGGATCCGCACCATCCAACAGGTGATATGTACGATTTCAGTACATCTCAGATATCAACCATACTGCGCGCCGGTTCAACCTACGATGGAGCGCACCGCTACCAACGGGTGAAAAGCCTTCACATCGACTTTTATTCGCAGATGCTCGATGAAGTCCCTTCAGGATGGATAAACACACGTAATTATTTCTCAAACGATGGCTGGACAATAGATTACTGGAATTCAGTACTCAGTTGGAATTCCTCGTTGAATGGGATTATAAACCTTGGGAAAGATGATCCCAACCGCGTTAACACCGTTGCACTTGCAAAGATTTGGCGGGTATATATCCAAAGCCAGGCTACTGATTTGTTTGGGGTAATGCCATTCCCGAGCTATAAAGTTGTAGTTGATAATCCGCCTTATGTCTCTGTTGAAGACCAGTACAAAGAGTTTTTTGCTGAACTTGACGAAGCTGTTAAAATGATTAACCCGGCTAAAGGGTTCCTCAATTCGAGCGAAGACATGATTTATGGTGGGGATGTTAACAAATGGAAAAAGTTCGCAAATTCACTGCGGCTCAGGCTTGCATTGAGGGTTTCGGAAGCTGATGCTGCTTTATGCAAACAACAGGCTGAAGCTGCCATTGCTGCAGGTGTTATGGATTCGGAAGCTGACGATGCTAAATGCCCGCCATCCAATGAAGGATGGGGTAATGATTATAATTATACCTTGCTTTTTTCGTGGGGCGAAACTCAACATATGACTTCTTCGTTCGAAAAACTGGTTACTAACATCGGTGGAATTGACTGGCCTGCTGCAGTTACTGCAACCGTTAAACCAGCCAAAGTCGATCCCCGGGCACCTGTTATGTTCGATCCGGCTTCGGGCGGTTCATGGAAAGGTGTTCCTCCGGGACTACACCCCGACAATGTAAACCAGGATCCCAACAAGAGCACGCAAATAGCAATACTTGGGGTTTATACAGTTGGGCCAGCTTCGGCACGTAAGCTGAATCGCAAATATGACCTGATGTTATATGAGGAAGTTTGTTTCCTGAAAGCTGAAGCAGCCCTCAGGGCTTTTGCAACAGGCAATGCTAAAGCTGAATATGGCAAGGGTGTAGCAGCTTCTTTTGCTCGCTGGGGTGTTACCGGCTCTGATGCTTACCTGGCTTCAACCGAAAAGAACCTGGCCGGTACAAGCGCTAATTTTGATGATATTTCGGGAGCTGGTAATTCGCAACTCGAGAAAATTATCACTCAAAAGTATATTTCGTTATTCCCTGATGTTTCAATAGAAGCATGGGCTGATAAACGACGCCTGAACCTGCCCCGTTTTGATGTTCCGGTGTACCGCGATCCGGCTACCTATGGCTCGGCACCTTCAAATTATGCGAACCCGGCAAGTTTTATCAGAAGGGTTAAAATTCCTGCATCCGAAAGCATCAATAACAAAACTGAGTATGATAAAGGTGTAATCCTGATGGGCGCTGGTGGCGACCGCACCAATACCCCATTGTGGTGGGACAAGAGCATGAACTATTGCACTTCGCCCAATTAATCGACAGGCAAATTAAAAACGAAACAGGCACCCGAAAGAGTGCCTGTTTTTTTTAGTGTGGTTTCCGTTGCAGAGATTACCCGATATGATGATCGGTTTAAATTATTTCAGTAATTCAGGATGTTCCTTATGTATTTTCAGGATCAGCTCACCAAACAACGTGTTAACCCAGGCAAACCAGCTGCGCGTAAATTTAGCGGGATCGTCCTTATCAAACGACTCGTGCATAAATCCTTTGCCGGCGTGGGTGGCTTTCAGCATGGCGAGGCATTGTTTAATTTCGCTGGCGCTGGTGCTGGTTAAAGCCTGCATAATGATGGTCATGGGCCATATTTTATCCTGCAGGGTATGCGGACTTCCGATTCCGGAGGCTGCCTTTCCGCTGAAATACCAGGGATTATCCTTGCTGAGCACAAATTTACGCGTGCTTTTATAAAGCGGATCATTCAGCGCTATACATCCCAGGTACGGAAGTGCCAGCAGGCTGGGCACATTGCTGTCGTCCATCCACAGCCTGTTACCAAAACCATCGGTTTCGAAGGCGATCACCTTGCCATAGTTCAGGTGATCGGCAATGGCATATTTTTTCAGGGCTTGTTCCACTTCATCTGCCAGGTTTTTACAACGTGTAGCCAGGGATGTATTACCGGTTACTTTTTCGGAAATTTCGCTCAGTTGCCGGAGCGAAACCACCGCAAAATAATTGGAAGGCACCAGGAACGGGTAAATGGTGGCATCATCCGATGGCCTGAAAATGGAACATATCAATCCCACAGGCCTGACCGGATTACCC
The DNA here is from genome assembly GCA_964400395.1 of uncultured Lentimicrobiaceae bacterium. GTDB lineage: Bacteria > Bacteroidota > Bacteroidia > Bacteroidales > UBA4417 > UBA4417. The sequence continues at coordinate 4,158 of CAYNVK010000114.1, forward strand.
ATTCCGTTGCCCGGAACGGTATCGGTTTGCCAGCTGGTGGTTCGTTTAAACGAATACGGACCCTGGTTTTCCTTGCGTTGTTGTGTTTTAAAAGTGTTGTATACCAGCTCCATAGCCTCGTTCCAGCGGCTATCGAATACAGAGGTGTCGCCCGTAGTTTTCCAGTACCCGTGCGCGAGTCGTATGGGGTAGCACAGCGAGTCGATTTCCCATTTTCGCTCGTGGATGCCGGGTTTCATTTCGGTAATATCCGATTTCCATTCGCTGATTTCGTCGCCATCGAGAAAAGCATTGGCATACGGATCGAGCAATATACATTTTACCTGCCGGTTTAAAACCCCGGCGATAAGTTTTCGCAAGGGTTCATCATTGGCAGTTAGCTGCACGTATGGCCACACCTGTGCCGACGAATCGCGCAGCCACATGGCATGAATATCGCCGGTAATTACAAAGGTATCGGGTTTGCCATCGGTTTCAGTAAAAGTAACGGTAGTATCGAGTGTATTGGGAAAGCAGTTTTCGAAAAGCCACGCAAGTTCCGGATCGGAAATATCTTTTTTAACACGGGCAATGGTATCTTCAACCGATTTACTCACGAAATTCCTTTTAGCCACTTCAGGACGATGACTGATAAAACCGGTTTCGGCCAGAGGCTGAAAGGTGAATTTGTCGGTATAGCTGCTCAGGGCCAGGCCGGCGATGCCAATGCCTGAAGTTTTTAAGAAATTACGACGTGAATTCATAAGCGCAAATGGGTTGAGGAAGTGGAAAATAATAATTTACAGGCAAAGATACTCAGATTTACAGGCCGACCGGTGTGCTGATTTTGAAGTGCATTTTTTTGTTTTGTTCAAATATTTTTGCCCCGGGATATTATTGCTCAGGCCGTTTTCGACCTGTTTTTGATATACGTGCTGGGTGAAACGCCTTTAATTTTTTTAAATTGTTCATTAAAATTCGAAACATTGTTAAAACCGCTGTCGTAGCAGATCCCGGAGATATTCATCTTGTTTTCGAGCAGCAACTTGCAGGCATGCCCGATCCTTATTTCGTTTAATATGGAATGGAATGATTTGTTGGTATGTTTTTTAAAATACCTGCAAAACGAGGTGGGGGTCATACCCACCAGTGCCGAAACATCTTCGAGTCTGATGTCGTTCTGGAAATTTTCGATCATAAACCGGTGGGCTTTGTCGAACCTGTCGAAATCAACCGATTTCCTGATTTTGGAGTACCCGGTACTTGCCAGCATTCGCTTTTCGGTGGTTTTGGCCATGCAGTCCAGTATATCGATGAGCCGCAGCAGTTTTTCAATGCCTGAGGCATGGATGATGGCCTTCATCTGTATTTCGATATGTGCCTGTGCTGCGCCAAAAAACTTAATCCCATATTGAGATTCGTGCAGTAATTGAGTTATGTTCTGCATTTCGGGCAGCAGTGAAATGGAATTTTTAAAAATTTCGTCATTAAAATGAACTACCAGCACACGGGCCACAAGACCGGGAATGTTCTTTTTATAAACCGGATCGCTTTGCCACACATGCGGCAGGTTAGGGCCAATCAGCCCGATATCACCTACCCCAAACGCCTCGGAGTGGTCGCCAACAAAGCGCGAGCCGGTACTTTTCTCAATATAAATGATTTCAGTTTCCGGGTGATAATGCCAGGGTGTGAGTAAACAAGGCACTTCTACTTCCAGGCAATTAATACTATACTCCGACTCTTTATGCAGCTTTTCGTACAATACATCCATTTTTGTATCCGATTTTAATTTGAAACGGTAAAAATAGGATATTTTACCATTATTTTCTGAAAATCTGTTTGTAGTATTAATTTTATTCTGCCCATACTTTTGCATCATTACAGGTAAGCAGGAACGCCAGGCTGCAGATTCTCTCCTAAGCCTGATTGCATCATTCTTTAATCAGAGATAATATTGTAAGTTTAATGGTCAGCTGAAAACGATCATTTGCTTTACGGGAAACGCAATACATAAAATTAGTAAACGGTGGAAAAACTTGCTTTAAAAGAAAAAATAGGGTACGCACTTGGCGATGGTGCCGCCAATATAGCCTGGCGCGGAGTGGCGACATTCCTGTTCATTTTTTATACCGATGTATTTGGTATAAGCCCGGCTGTGGTTGGGGTTTTAATGCTGATAGCCCGTTTTGGCGATGGCATTATTGATGTACTGATGGGCATTGTGTGCGATCGTACAAATTCAAAATACGGCAAATTCCGCCCCTGGATCCTGTGGACGGCTATTCCGCTTGGAATTACGCTCTCGCTGCTGTTTACTACTCCCAATTTAGGGCCAACCGGAAAGGTGATCTATGCCTATGCAACTTACCTGCTGTTTTTTGTGATTTACACCGCCAGTAATATTCCGTATGGCGCCTTAATGGCAGTAATGAGCGGTGATGATAAAGAACGCACAAGCCTGGGTTCGTATCGCATGGTAGGCGCATTTACCGGTGGTATGGTGGTGCAGGGAGCCTTGTTGTTCCTGGTTGCTTTTTTTGGAAATATCAATCCCACCATCAACGTTAAGCAGCTTGAAGCTAAAAAATATGAAGTCACGGTATCAACCCACCAGGATGTTAAAAATGTGCGCATCCAGACAAAAGATGGCTTTGCCATGTTTTCCTGGGCCGATACAACTCTTGCCGACAACGCAAATGTAGCTACCAAGGGTAAAAGTTTCTCGATGGAGGCCGGCAAGAATTATAAATTCCTGGTTGATGGAGAGGAAAATCTCGTGCCTGCTCACATTTCTATTGTTGATCAGAAACATGGCTACAGCAGTGCAATTTATCTTTTGTCGGTATTTCTTTCGCTTTTCCTAATCCTGACTTTTGCTACAACCCGCGAAAGGGTACAACCGCCCAAAGACCAGGAAACCAACCTGGCAAAAGACCTGAAAGATCTGATCAGGAACAAACCCTGGATAATTCTTTTGTCAATCGGCCTTTTATTTAATGTTTACAATTCAATAAAGCAGGGCATTGTAGTTATTTATTTCTCGCATTACCTGCATCACCAGTTGCTGGCCGCCTCGTTTATGATTGGCTTAATGCTGGCATCCATTGCCGGAGCCATGGTAACATCGCCACTGGGCAAACGCTGGGGCAAACGCAAACTTTTTATCATCGCCCTTCTGTTCTCAGGCACGGTAAATGCATTGTTGTTTTTCTGCGGACCGGCAAACATAACCGGCATCTTCGTATTAGGCATCATATCCGAATTCGGGGCTGCTATATTCCCCACCTTATTCTTCGCCATGCTTGGCGATGCTGCCGACTACTCCGAGTTTAAAAACGGGCGAAGGGCCACCGGCCTGGTGTATTCGGCAGGCTCTTTTGCAACCAAATTCGGTGGAGGCATAGCTGGGGCCATTATCGGTTTCGTTTTGTCAGCGTTCCATTACAACGGGCAGGATGAAATTGCCATACAAGGCGCCGTACCCGGCATTGTTATGCTTATGAGCTGGATACCTGCCATTGTTGCGTTTATTGCCGCAGCTGTTATGACCTTGTACCCCCTGAATCAGAAGAAGATGGATGAAATCACCCTTGAACTGAACCAACGAAGATTAAAAGAATTCGCTGATTGAGTGAAGTTTTAAAAAAAATTATCAGAATACCTTTTAAAATCAAAAACATGAAATTCGGATATTTCGACGATCAGCGCAGAGAATATGTAATCACCAATCCGCGCACCCCATGGCCCTGGATCAATTACCTGGGAAACGAAGATTTTTTTTCACTCATATCGAATACCGCCGGCGGCTACTCCTTTTACAAGGATGCCAAATTCAGACGGCTTACCCGTTACAGGTACAACAACGTGCCCATGGACAGCGGTGGCAAGTATTTTTACATCAATGATGGTGAAACAACCTGGTCGCCGGGATGGAAACCCTGTAAAACAGAGCTGGATAATTACGAGTGCCGCCATGGCATGAATTATACGATTATTAAAGGTGAGAAAAACGGGGTATCGGCTTCGGCGCTTTACTTTGTTCCGCTCAAAACCCTGGCCGAAGTTCAGAAGCTTACCCTGGTGAATAATACGCAGGATATTAAGCGGTTAAAGATATTTTCATTCGTTGAATGGGCGCTGTGGAATGCTGCCGCCGATATGGAAAATTTCCAACGAAACTTTTCGACCGGTCAAGTTGAAATTGAGGGTTCTGTAATTTACCATAAAACAGAGTACCGCGAACGCAGAAACCATTATGCCTATTACTCGGTAAATGTGCCGGTACAGGGTTTCGATACCGATCGCGAATCATTTTTCGGGCTTTACAATGGTTTTGAAGAGCCACAGGTGGTTGCCGAAGGTAAAGCTCGTAACACGGTGGCACATGGCTGGTCGCCCATAGCATCGCATTTTATCGAAGTGCAACTGATGCCCGGCGAATCGAAGGATTTGATTTTTGTGTTGGGATACGTCGAAAATCCTGACGATGAAAAATGGGAAGCTAAAGGGATTATAAATAAAACAAAAGCTAAAGCTACCATTAATGCATTCGATACTTCTCTTAAGGTCGAAGCCGCTTTCGATGCATTGAAAAACTACTGGAACCAACTTTTTGAGGTATATTCGGTTCAGTCGGGTGATGATAAACTTGACAGGATGGTGAATACCTGG
>CAYNVK010000115.1:0-1479 GCA_964400395.1 uncultured Lentimicrobiaceae bacterium
AGTAGCCAATGGTTTTCCATATTGGATTTTCACCCTTACCAGGCAGGGATTTCTCTTTAGCATCAAAGGGTTTGCTGATTAAGGCCGCCGCCAGCGGAAGTAAAACCGGCACTCTGCCACGCTCTCTCGCAATATTGTCCAGCAAAGCATGGGTATGTTCACCGCAAAACCTTGTTGAGATGGTATTCTGAATAAAATCAGCATGTTGCATGATGGCATGCAGGTAGCTGATGTTGGTTTTTATTCCGTGTATTCCGTAATTGAGCAAGGCATCAAGCATATGATAGCGGGCTTCCTCGCGGGTTTTGCCATGCGTAATCAGCTTGGCGATCATGGGATCGAAGAAACTGCTTACCTGGTAAGGTTTGCTCATGGCATCATCAACACGGATAAAATCACCTTCGGGTTTATGATAGAGTGACAACTTGCCGGGCGAAGGCAAAAAATCGCTGGCCGGATCTTCGGCATAGATACGACACTCGAAAGCATGCCCTGATTGACGGAGGTTTTCCTGCCTGAGCTGCAGTGGCTCGCCGGCAGCAATAAGTAACTGTTCCTCAACAATATCAATACCGGTAGTAAGTTCAGTTACAGGGTGCTCCACCTGTATGCGGGTATTCATTTCGAGGAAATAAAAATCGAGGTTTTTGTCTACCAGGAACTCAATGGTTCCGGCGCCTGAATACTTAATGGCCTTACCAATGGCTACAGCAGCTTCGCCCATGCGCGATCGCAACGCAGGGGTTAAGGTAGGCGAAGGTGCTTCTTCTATAATTTTCTGGTAGCGGCGTTGTATGGTGCATTCGCGCTCGAACAGGTGAACCACGTTCCCGAAATTATCGCCAACAATCTGGAATTCAATATGCCTGGGTTCTTCCAGGTATTTTTCGATATACACGGTGCCATCGGCAAAATAATTTTTGGCTTCGCGCGAAGCTGCTTCGAGTGCTGCTCCCAGGCTTTCTTTATCATAAACAATACGCATGCCTTTGCCGCCACCGCCACCGGCAGCCTTAACCAGCACCGGGAAACCGATAGCTTCAGCCTGGCTGAGTATAGCGGCGGTATCGCCCGATATTCCCCGGGTAACCGGCACGCCAATAGATTCAACAAACCCGCGGGCCTGTATTTTATTACCCATTACTTCCATTACCCTGGCTTCAGGACCCACGAAAACGATACCCGCCTCGTTGCAGGCCTTTACCAGCTTAGGATTTTCGGACAGGAAACCATAGCCGGGGTGCAAGGCATCGCAATGACTGCTTTTGGCAATATGTATGATTGCCGGGATATTGAGATAGGTCTCCGATAGCTCCGATTTGCCGATACAGTATGCTTCGTCGGCCAGGCTGTGATGCAGGCTGCTGGTATCAATTTCGGAATATACAGCAACGGTGCGGATACCCATACGGCGCGCTGTGCGGATAATCCTGACGGCAATTTCGCCACGGTTGGCGATGAGGAGTTTCTTGATCATTG
>CAYNVK010000115.1:1579-8757 GCA_964400395.1 uncultured Lentimicrobiaceae bacterium
ATCCACAATCCTACTTAACCCACCTGGGACTTCTCTTTTCCAGAAACGCCGCCATGCCTTCCTGGCCTTCGGCTGAGGCTCGTATTTCGGCTATCATTTGCGCGGTGTAGTTCAGGGCTTCTTTCAGGTCGATGTGGTTCACCACCATATCAATCAGGTTTTTACAATGCGTAATGGCAGCCGGGCCGCTGGTGCGCAGCAGTTGAACTGTTTCGTCGACATAGCCCTTCAGCAAATGTGCGGGCAACGATTTATTCACCAGCTTGCAGCTTTCGGCTTCGGGGCCGGTGATACGCCTGCCAGTGAGCATCAGTTCCCGTGCACCATATTCGCCAACGCGTTTTATCACGTATGGAGAAATGCAGGCCGGCACAATTCCGATTTTAACTTCGCTGAGTGAAAATACGGTCTCGTGGTCGCAAACGGCAATATCGCAGGCCGCCAGCAGTCCATTGGCACCACCGATGGCAGCCCCGTGCACCACCGCAATGGTGGGCTTGGGCGATGAATAGATGCTGTAGAAACACTCCGACAAACGATAACTTTCCGCGTAATTCTGCTCGTAGCTATACCCCGAAACATCGCGCATCCAGTTCAGGTCGGCACCGGCGCAAAACGATTTTCCCTCGCCTTTCAGCATAATTACCCGGATATCGTCCATTTTCCCCGCTTCGCGGAATGCGTCGGTAAGTTCGGCAATCATCACCTCGTTAAAGGCGTTACGTATTTCAGGACGGTTCAGCAAAATGGTGGCAATGCCATTTCCTGTGGTAAGTTTAATTGTAGTATAGTTCGACATTTCAGTGTTTTGTTTTTATCAGATGGATTAAAGGGATTTATTTGATAGGCAGCCCTGTTTCGAAGTTCCTGCCTGCAGTTTACCTGCGCGAAGCAGGCAGGCAGGCGCATTCCGAAATCTGCATTCCGAAATCCAAAATTGAAAACTACATCCTGAATATCCCATACTTTGTTTCTTCCCAATGCTTATTAAGTGAGGCGGCTATGCCCATAGCCAGAATTTTGCGGGTATCCACGGGGTCGATAATTCCATCGTCCCACAGGCGGGCGGTGCTGTAATATGCTGAGCCTTCTTCCTCATATTTACCGAGGATGGAATTACGCAGATCGCTGCGCTCTGTATCGCTCAGGCTCAGCCCTTTGGCTTTGAGTTGTTCTTCTTTCACGGTAATGAGTACGCCGGCGGCCTGTTCGCCACCCATTACGCTTATTTTGGAGTTAGGCCACATAAACATCAAGCGGGGTTCGTAAGCACGGCCTGCCATAGCATAGTTTCCGGCACCAAACGAACCGCCGAACACAACCGTAAATTTCGGTACCCGGGCATTGGCAACCGCATGTACCAGCTTGGCCCCGTCGCGGGCAATACCCCGTCGCTCATATTCCTTACCCACAATAAAGCCTGTAATATTCTGAAGGAAAATAATGGGGACATTCCGTGAAGTGCAGAGTTCGATAAAATGAGCGCCTTTTAATGCAGTTTCTGAAAACAGCACCCCGTTGCTGGCCAGTATCCCCACAGGAAAACCCATGATGTGCGCGAAACCGGTGACTATGGTAGGGGCATAATTGGCTTTAAACTCGTGAAACCGGCTGCCATCAACCACGCGGGCAATAATTTCGCGGGCATCGACCGGTTTGCGAAGATCTACCGGGGCAATGCCGTATAATTCGGCCGGATCGTAATAGGGCTCTTCGATGGGTGAAAGTTCGAGAATTTGTTTGCCCGGCCTGGGAAAGGTTGAGAAAATATCCCGGCAGATATGCAGTGCATGACTGTCGTTTTCGGCAATATGATCGGCTACGCCTGATATTGAGGTATGTACTTCGGCACCACCCAGTTCTTCGGCAGTAACTTCCTCGCCGGTAGCGGCTTTTACCAGCGGCGGCCCGCCGATAAAAATAGTTCCCTGGTTACGCACAATTATCACTTCGTCGCTCATGGCCGGCACATAAGCCCCACCTGCTGTGCACGAACCCATAACTACAGCCACTTGTGGAATTCCTTTGGCCGACATGCGGGCCTGGTTAAAAAAGAAACGCCCGAAATCATATTTATCAGGAAAAACATTGGCCTGCTCGGGCAGGAAAACACCGCCCGAATCGACCAGGTACACGCACGGAAGGTGGTTTTCCATGGCTATTTCCTGCGCCCTCACATGTTTCTTAATGGTTTCGGCCACATATGTTCCGCCTTTTACAGTGGCATCGTTGGCAACAATCATGGTTTCGCGGCCATGGATAACGCCAATGCCTGTAATGATTCCCGCTGATGGGAAACCATTATCGTACATGCCGAAAGCTGCCATTACCGATAATTCGAGAAAAGGAGTGTTTGGGTCGATGAGTTGATTAATCCGCTCGCGGGCCAGCAGTTTGCCACGCTCCTTATGCCGTGCTACCAACGATGCAGGCGAGCCGTTAACCACGCCATAAAGCGTATCCCGGTACTGCTGCATAATTTTACCAAAGGCTTCGCTGTTAGCCTGGTATTCGGGTGAGTGGATGTCGGTTTTTGATTCAATCCTGTACAAAACAATATGTTTTAAATGATGGAAATACGAAAACTACAATTTACCTGCCTGCTCAACACAATGCAAATAGGAAACCTAAATTACAAATAATACCTATAGATAAGAAATTGTTCGCTCAATAATTACAGTTTGCAGCGTTGGTTTCGACAGGTTTTTGATTTTCAGGTCATCAGGAAATGCGAGTTAGCTTTTTTGCGGCACATAAATACGCAGTAGTTCATGCCCTCACTTTGGGGTTAATAAGTATCGAGAAGAAATATGCAGATTTGCAGCTATTTAAGCCCGTATTTTTTAATAATCTCCTGTTTTTGTGCATACGCATCCGGCGGTGAAAAAAGGCCGAATTTTTCATGGAGCCGGGCCATTTCATTTTTCTTTGCTTCTGAGCCATCAGGAAAACCATTTTCGACTGTCAATTCATGAAAAATGCGTTCCAGGTATTCTTCGAATGGCTGATTGAAATACATATCGATAAACAACAGTGGTTTTTCCGAAGCATTCCAGAACGTGTGTTTGATCATCCGCGGGCGCAAATGCCATCCTCCGGCCTCCACCTGAACGATATCATCCCCGATCAGAATGCTTGCCGTACCCTCAACAACATACATCAGTTCGTCAAGCTCCTTGTGGTAATGAGGTTGAGGCCCCATAGTTTTAGGAGCTACCGCGCATTCCACATTCGAATATAATCCATTGGTCATGGACGAGCGCACCCTCACCCTGATATCCATCCCTCCTTTATGGTCAAGCGGAGGCAGGGCCGGGAGCAATACCGGCTTTATTGATTCGGGATTGTTAACTTCATCTTTATCAGCCAATGCGGCAAAACCGGTAAGTGACAGGCAGCCAAAGGCAGCCAGCATGCTGTTTTTAATAAAAAAGTCCCGTCGTTCCATACGTTTCAGATTAATTGGGTTTATAATAATTTGGATTCAATTATTCGGAATATCACAGTTAGAAACACAACACGGGATCAGAAAAAATGGATCGCTGATAACCTTCTGAACTGTTATTTACCCGGCTGTTAACATGGCGGTATTTATTGATTTAAAGCTCATTCGGATTAAATCAGGTTAAAACATATAAAGTACGCGACATGTTCATCGGGCTAAAAAATATACAGCACGAGAACAAGGATTGAGATTTATACATAACTTAGGAAGTTTTTTAAACCCGGATTATGTTAAAAGAAAACTACACGCAGTTTATCTGGAACAGCATTCTCGAAAACTGGGATCGTACCGCATTTACCAACTATCAATCAGCCAGTTACAGGTACGCCGAGGTTGGCCGGTGTATTTATTACATGCAAAAGCTGTTTGCGAAATGCGGCATTAAAAAAGGCGATAAAATTTCACTGATCGGGAAAAACTGTGCCGAGTGGGCTATTGCATACCAGGCTATTGTTACTTATGGCGCAGTAGTAGTGCCGATATTACCCAATTTTACCCCGAACGATGTTCAGCATATCGTTAATCACTCCGACAGCGTGATGTTGTTTGCCAACAAATCGAACTGGGATGTGCTCGACCATGATAATATGCCCAAGGTGAAGTCGGTTATCTCTCTCGACGATTACACTCCGTTGTATGCCGGCAACAAGCATTTGCTGGAGCATATTACCAAGTTTAAAACACTTTTACATTGTCCGTTCAGCAAGGATAAACTGCCACGGCAGATTATACCCAATGGCGAGCTTTTTGCCATTATTTATACTTCCGGCACCACAGGCTTTTCGAAAGGCGTAATGCTTACCCACAACAATATTACCGGCAATATGGTGTATGCCCGCACCAATATGCCACTTATACCGGGCGACCACATACTGAGCTTCCTGCCGCTGGCGCACGCTTATGGATGTGCCATCGAGTTTCTGTACCCTTTTACCTCGGGATGCCACATCACCTTCCTGGGTAAAATGCCCACGCCCCAGTTGCTGCTGCAGGCTTTCGGCGAAATAAGGCCCAGGCTTATACTTTCAGTACCGCTTATTATCGAAAAGATTTTCAAAAAACAGATTAAGCCGGTGCTGGAACAAACAAAGGTTAAATTCCTGATGAAAATACCTTTCCTCGATAATGTAATTCTCGGTAAGATAAACACTAAACTGACGGATAGCTTTGGCGGTAATTTTCATGAAATTGTAATAGGCGGCGCTGCCCTGAACGAGGAAGTGCAGGAGGTATTGCGAAAAGCAGGTTTTGCATTTACCATAGGCTATGGCATGACCGAGTGCGGACCGCTGATCAGCTATACCAGCTGGCGCGAAGCCCGTTTTAACTCGGCCGGCCGTTGTGTTGACCAGCTTGAAATGCGTATCGACTCGCCCGACCCCGAAAACGTGGTAGGCGAAATAATGGTGCGCGGCGAAAACGTGATGAAGGGTTACTATAAAAACGAAAAAGCCACCAAAGATATCCTCGATAAGGACGGATGGCTGCATACCGGCGACCTGGGAACCATGGACAGTGAAGGGTTCCTGTATATTAAAGGCCGCAGCAAAAGCATGATCCTTGGTCCGTCGGGTCAAAATATTTACCCCGAGGAGATAGAAGCCCGTATCAACGCATTTCCACTGGTTCAGGAATCAATCGTAGTCGACCGCAAGGAAGGATTGGTGGCACTTATTTACCCGGATATGGAAATGGTGGATTCGCGCAAAATGAAAGAGCACGCGCTCGAATCCATGATGGAGGTTTACCGGAAACACCTGAACCGCGAAGTGCCGAATTATATGCAGATTGCCCGCTTCCAGGTGGTAGATACCGAATTCGAAAAAACACCAAAGCGAAGCATCAAACGGTTCCTGTACAGTTAATTGCAGCTGCCTTCGCATTCAGTATTTTAACAACTTTTACTTTTGTAACTTTGCCCTCAAATAAGCTACCCGTTATTTGATAACATCCGTTATGTTCAGAAGCTCCCTTTTCCTTACCCTTGTTCTGCTTACAACCTTGTGTGCTGCCCAAAACGAACCCTTAAAAAGCGAACAGGGCGTTGTACTTACTTCATCCAACCTGCCGATAGTGGTCATCGACACCCGTGGTGTATCCATTCCCGACGATCCCAAAGTTTTAGCTGTTTTAAAAATTTATAACCGTGGAAACGGCACGAGGAATTTTCTCACCGATGCACCCCAGTTTAACGGTTATTGTGGCATTGAAATCCGCGGATCGAGTTCGCAGCAGTTTCCGAAAAAAAGTTATGGCTTCGAATCGTGGAACATCAACGGCACCAGCATTGACACTTCTTTCCTTGGAATGCCATCGGAAAGCGACTGGATACTGAATGCCAATTATACCGACAAATCGTTTCTGCGCAATGTGCTGGCTTACCAGCTTTGGCAAAATATGGGTCATTACGGCACCCGCTACCAATTTGTGGAACTGATCCTGAACAACCAGTACCAGGGCATTTACATTTTCTCAGAAAAAATAAAGCGCGACAAAAACCGGCTGAATATTGCCAAGCTCAGCAATACCCAGAACTCAGGCGATGAGCTTACAGGCGGCTATATTTTTAAAGTTGACAAACAAACCGGTTCCGGTGGTTCGGGCTGGTATTCATCGTACCTGCCTTATTCCAATGCCGGTGGGCAGAAGATTTTTTTCCAGTTCGAATATCCCAAAGAAACGGATATTACCTCACAACAGAAAATTTACCTGCAAAGCCAGGTTTTTAATTTTGAAACAGCACTCAAAAGTTCAAATTTTGCCGACACCCTGAATGGCTATCGCAAATATGCTTCCGAAAAGACTTTTATCGACTATTTCCTGGTGAATGAGATCAGTAAAAATGTGGATGGTTACCGCATCAGCACCTTTATGAACAAGGAGCGCGACAGCAAAGGAGGCAAAATACGCATGGGCCCGGTTTGGGATTACGACATCGCCTGGCACAATGCCAATTATTGCGAAGGCGATCTTTCAACCGGTTGGGCTTACCAGTTCCCTTGCACCGACGACTACTGGCAGGTACCTTTCTGGTGGAGCCGTCTGCTCGAAGATCCGCTGTACAAAAATCACCTGGCCTGCCGGTGGAAAAGCCTCAGGCAAACCACGCTCAGCAATGCCTGGTTCGATCAGTACATCGACAGCATAGCCGGGCAGTTGAACGAAGCCCAGGCACGAAATTTCGTACAATGGCCCATACTGGGTACTTATGTTTGGCCCAATCCATGGCCATACCCTGCTACCTACCAGGGCGAAGTTAGCGCGCTTAAATTGTGGATACACAGCCGGCTGAGCTGGCTCGATACCAATATGCCCGGCACCTGTACTACGCCGGTTAGCAATGGCATTGCCGAAACCCAGGCCACTTTCCGCATTTACCCGAATCCTGTTTCGGATTACCTGTCGGTAGTTGGCTATTCAGCCGAAGCTGTTTTAACCGAAATAGCTGTTTATAATCCACAAGGTGTTGTACTGATGACCAAAGAGAACAGCCAGAAGTCTGCCGGCGAATGGCATGAGTCATTTGATGTTTCGGGATTTAAACCCGGAATTTACCTGTTGCGGATCAGCATGAATGGTAAAACGCATACCCAACGATTTATAAAAATCTAAGCATCATGGAAAAGAATTACAAATTCTGCCAGAGCTGCGGCATGCCCTTAAAAAAAGACAA
>CAYNVK010000116.1:0-3393 GCA_964400395.1 uncultured Lentimicrobiaceae bacterium
CAGCTGTTCACCATCACCTGATCAAAAAACGCAAAAGGATGCAGATTGACATTGTGGTGGAATCGGCCGAGCCACGCGAAGTGATGCACTTTGCCCTGCTGTTCGGATATGGCGCCAGCATCATAAATCCGTATATGGCATTCGCCGTCATCAACAAACTGGTGAAAGACAATGCCATACAACTCGATTACGAAAAAGCAAGAGATAACTATATCAATTCCATCAACAAAGGCATCCTGAAGATCATGTCGAAAATGGGCATTTGCACGCTCAGAAGTTACCGGTCGTCGCAGATATTCGAAGCCATAGGAATAAATTCAGAATTGATCAAAAGCTATTTCGAAGGTACAGTTTCAAGAATTGAAGGCATTGGGATGCAGGAAATTGCCGAAGAAGTGCTTATCCCCCACCGCAAGGCTTTTGTTGAAGAGCAACAGCCCGAAGTGCTTACCGAAGGCGTTTTTTCGTATCGCAAACACGGCGAACACCACGCCTGGAATCCTGAATCTATCGCACTGTTGCAATGGAGCACACGAAACGGGGATTATAAAAAATTCAAGGAATATACCAGCCGGGTGGACGCGGATACGGCGAGCCCGGGTTTTATCCGTGGGTTGCTAAAAATTAAAACCAACCCGATACCGATTGAAGAAGTTGAGCCGGCAGAGCAAATCATGAAACGGTTTGTCACCGGGGCCATGTCGTATGGTTCCATCAGCATGGAAGCACACCAAACGCTTGCCATTGCCATGAATCGTATCGGGGGCCGGAGCAATACCGGCGAAGGAGGCGAAGACCCGGTGCGGTTTGTTCCGCTCGAAAACGGCGACAGTGCCCGGAGCGCCATCAAACAGGTAGCAAGCGGTCGTTTTGGTGTTACCACCGAATACCTGGTAAATGCTGACGAACTGCAGATTAAGATAGCCCAGGGTGCCAAGCCTGGTGAAGGCGGGCAGCTGCCGGGGCATAAAGTAGACCAGATTATAGCAAAAACCAGGTACTCTATTCCCGGAATCACGTTGATTTCACCTCCGCCACATCACGATATATATTCCATCGAGGACTTGTCGCAGCTTATTTTCGACCTGAAAAATGTGAATCCCAAGGCCCGTGTAAGTGTAAAACTGGTTTCGGAAAGCGGAATCGGTACTATTGCCGCCGGAGTTACCAAAGCCGGAGCCGACCTCATTACCATCAGTGGTTTCGAAGGAGGAACCGGGGCCAGCCCTACTTCATCCATCAAGCATGCAGGGCTGCCGCTCGAACTGGGCCTGGCCGAAACACAGCAAACCCTCGTAATGAATAACCTGCGCCGCAAAGTGATGCTGCAGGCCGACGGACAGTTGAAAAGCGGTAAAGATGTGACTATGGCTGCCTTGCTGGGTGCCGAAGAATTCGGGCTTGCAACCTCCGCACTCATCGTTTTGGGCTGTGTTATGATGCGCAAATGCCATCTGAATACCTGCCCGGTAGGTGTTGCCACCCAAAATCCTGAATTGCGCAGGCGGTTCCACGGCGAAGCCGATAACCTGGTCACTTTTTTCCGTTTTATAGCCGAAGAAGTCCGGGAAAACCTGGCTGCATTAGGCTTCCGTAAAATGGACGACATCATCGGCCGCTCCGATCTGATTGAAAGAAACCGGGAAATCGATCACTGGAAAATAAAAAATCTTGACCTGAGCGGTTTACTTACCATGCCCGCCGAAGCCAGCACCAACGCCATTCATTGCGTGGATGTGCAGGATCACAAGATAGACCAGGTACTTGATCTGCAACTGATTGCTGAATCCGAAAAAGCGCTTGGCGAAAAATTACCGGTGTCGATACAAAAAACTATTAAAAACACCGACCGAACTACCGGGGCCATGCTTTCGGGACGCATTGCCCAACAATACGGGGCAGAAGGCTTGCCCGAGGGCACCATTAACTGCAGCTTTAATGGTTCGGCCGGGCAAAGTTTCGGTGCATTCCTCACCAAAGGCGTTGAGTTCAGGCTCGAGGGCGATTCAAATGATTACCTGGGCAAAGGCCTTTCGGGTGGACGCGTAATAGTTGTGCCCCCCGCAGGCTCCACTTTCGACTCGGACAAAAACATAATCATTGGCAATACCGTGCTCTATGGCGCCACCAGTGGCGAGATATACATTTCGGGGGTTGCCGGCGAACGTTTCGGGGTCCGCAACAGCGGGGCCATTGCCGTAGTTGAAGGTGTTGGCAACCATTGCTGCGAATACATGACCGGAGGCCGGGTGGTAGTACTGGGTTCGACCGGCAGTAATTTTGCAGCCGGCATGAGCGGTGGTATAGCATATGTGCTCGACGAAAACGGTGATTTCGACTATTACTGCAACATGGGCATGGTTGAATTATCACTGGTTGAAGACCGCGTGGACGTGCATGAACTTAACGGACTTATCGCCAGGCATTTCCATTTCACCCGGAGTAAAAAAGCCAAAATGATTCTCGATAATTTCGAAAAATACCTTCCCATGTTTATCAAAATCATACCATACGATTACAAGAAAGTGCTTCATGAGCAAAAACTGGAGGAACTGAGGAAAAAGATTGCTGATGTTGAGGTTGATCTTTGATCACTGCTAAAAAACGTATGAAGACCTGAAGGTTCAATAAAAATTTAAATAAGACGATTATGGCTGATCCCAACGGATTTTTGAAGATAAAAAGAAAAGAAGCCGGCAACCGGCCATTGAATGAGCGGGTGAACGATTTCAGCGAGGTGGAACAAATTTTGAACAGCGAAGACCGTAAACTACAGGCTTCGCGCTGCATGGATTGCGGAATACCCTTCTGCCACTGGAGCTGCCCGGTGGATAACCTGATTCCTGAATGGAACGACCTGTTGTATAAAGGCGACTGGAAAGGCGCTTACATGCGACTGGCAGCCACAAATAATTTCCCTGAGTTTACAGGTCGCATTTGCCCTGCAAGCTGCGAACATGCCTGTGTGCTGAATATAAACGAAGAACCTGTTACCATTCGTGAAAACGAAGTAGCCATTGTTGAAAAAGCCTTTGCCGAAGGATACGTAAAACCAGAGCCTCCGAAAAAACGCAGCGGTAAAACAGTAGCTGTAATTGGCAGCGGTCCGGCCGGAATGGCTGCCGCCGACCTGTTGAATAAAGCCGGCCACATGGTTACCCTTTTCGAAAAAGATGAGAAAGCCGGTGGCCTGCTCAGGTTTGGCATCCCTGATTTTAAACTCAGCAAGGCAGTAATCGACAGGCGTTTGAACCTGATGATAGCCGAAGGCGTGGTAGTAAAAACAGGCATAAATATCGGTAAAGATATTTCGGCCAGGGAAATTGTTACGCAGTTTGATGCCATTTGTATTGCCATAGGTGCAGGGCATCCCCGCGACCTGCCTGCCGAAGG
>CAYNVK010000116.1:3493-5689 GCA_964400395.1 uncultured Lentimicrobiaceae bacterium
ACCGGGGTTGAAGTGGAAGAGGTTGAATGGATAAAAACCGAGGACCGCTACGAGATGAAACCTGTTGCCGGCACCAGGCGCATCATAGAAGCAGACCTGGTTTTATTGGCGATGGGATTTGTTCATCCGGTACTGGAGGGTCTAATTTCGGAACTCGAACTGGAACTCAGCGTACGCAAAAACATCAGTGTTCGACCAAATTATGCTACCAGCCGCGAAAAAATATTTGCTGCCGGCGACTCGGTGAGCGGGGCCAGCCTGGTGGTAAATGCAATAGCTTCGGGCCGTAAAGTGGCTAAAGAAATCGATAGGTTCCTGCGCAATTGCTAACAACAGCCTACATTTCCATAAACATTTATAATTTCGCGAAACCAGGATTGAGTTTTATATCAATCCTGGTTTTTGCATCCATAGCTCAGCAATGCTCAAAATATTGAAACAAATTTATTTGGGCAGTTAAACATTTACCCTTATTTTTAATTGTTAATAAGCAGAAAGCAATAATATGCCAGCAGAAAGCCAGCCAACCGCCATAAAACGCGCCATACGTTTAGTAAGGCAATCGCTCAATGGCGAAGAACAGGATTACACCACCGGAAACATGAAGAAGGCTGTGTTTTTGCTGGCAATTCCTATGATCCTGGAGCTGGGCCTCGAAAGTGTGTTTGCCGTGGTGGATATGTTTTTTGTAGGGAAACTGGGGCAGAATGCCATAGCAACGGTGGGGCTTACAGAATCAGTGATTTCGCTGGTGTATTCACTGGCTATTGGCATAAGCACAGCAGCCACAGCTATTGTTGCCCGGCGTATCGGCGAGAAAAACCCGGAAGCCGCGGCACACGCCGGCGCCCAGGCACTGGTGGTTTCGCTGATAGGTACGCTTGCCATCAGCATCACAGGATCGGTATTTGCCCCGGAAATTCTTGCACTGATGGGGGCCAGCCCGCAGGTTGTAGCCGAGGGAGCCATTTTTACCCGCATCATGTTTGCCGGAAGTTCGGCCATTATGTTTTTATTCCTTATAAACGGCATTTTCCGTGGTGCCGGCGATGCAGCCATGGCTATGAAAAGTTTGTGGATCGCAAGTTTCATAAACATTATCCTGTGCCCGGTGCTGATTCATTTTTTGGGTTTGAAAGGAGCCGCCATTGCAACAGTAACAGGCCGAAGCTCGGGTGTAATTTATCAGTGTTACCATCTTTTTAAAGGAAAAGGTATCTTAAAATTTAAAAAACGGCATTTCAATTTCGATCTGCCCATCGTAAAATCCATCATCAATATTGCATGGCCGGCCACATTGCAATTCATTATTGCAAGCGGAAGCTGGATTATACTGGCACGGCTGGTGGCCGAAACCGGCGGCACCACGGCTTCGGCCGGTTACCAGATTGCCATACGTAATGTGGTGTTCTTTATACTGCCGGCCTGGGGATTGAGTAATGCCGCCGCTACCCTGGTGGGGCAGAACCTGGGTGCAAAACAGATGCTTCGCGCTGAGCAAAGTGTAATGCTCACGGCCCGCTATAATGTAATTTTTATGAGTATGGTGATGCTGCTTTTCCTGTTTTTTGCCGAACCCATTATCAGTTTCTTTACACACGATGATGCCGTTGTTGCCTACGGCGTAAAAGCGTTACGAATAATGGGTGCCGGTTACATCTTTTATGGCATCGGCATGGTAATGACCCAGGCGCTGAACGGAGCCGGCGACACACGCACACCCACCATCATAAATTTCGTATGTTTCTGGATGTTCCAGATCCCACTGGCTTATATCTTGTCCGAAGGAATAGGCATGCAGTCAACAGGGGCATTTTTAGCCATACCCATTGCCGAATCGCTTATCGCTTTACTCGCCTGGTACTATTTTAAAAAGGGCAGGTGGAAAGAAATAAAGGTTTAATCAAAGCCAGCATTGCATCAACACCTTGCCGCTTGTTAATATAACATCCTAGCCCGTATGGTGTGCGGAATGGTTTTAAGCGCGGAAAGTATACTGTCGCCGGCCTGGTTATCGGTATCAATAATCACATAGCCAATTTCAGGATCCGTTTGCAGGAATTGAGAAACAATATTGATATCCTTACCCGTAAATACATTGTTTATTTCCTTCAGAAGCCCGGGCATATTCTGATGAATGTGCAGGTACCGCTGTTTGTTGAGGTTAGGCTGAAGTGAAATCTGCGGGAAATTAAC
>CAYNVK010000116.1:5789-8615 GCA_964400395.1 uncultured Lentimicrobiaceae bacterium
GCCTTCGAAATCATATTCCGGGTAAAGTCGGTTTCGGGCACATGCAAGGTTACCACATCAGCAATGTTGAGCAGCTCAGCCAATGATGAACATGATGTTGCTTTACCAAGGCTCAGTTTTTTCTCAATATCATAATAATACACATTCATTCCCAGGGCTTCGGCCAGGATTGAGACCTGTGATCCGATATGGCCATACCCGATAATCCCGATATTTTTATCCCTCACCTCGAAGGAATTGGATGACAGTTTTAGCCAATCACCACGGTGGGCTGCAGCGCTTTTGGCCGGAACCTCGCGCATCAGCATGATAATTTCGGCAATTACCAGCTCAGCCACCGAACGTGTATTCGAAAAAGGTGCATTAAAAACCGGTATGCCCAGGTGTTTGGCAGCCTGCAGATCAACCTGGTTGGTTCCGATACTGAAACAACCGATGGCAAACAATTTCTTTGCCTTACGCAAAACGCCTTCGGTTAAGCTTGTGCGCGATCTGATCCCGATGATATGTACGTCCTTAATTTTCTCTTCCAGTTCCTGATCATCGAGTGCACCCTTATAATACTCTACCCGGGTGTATCCCTGGTCATTAAAATATTTAACAGCCGACTGGTGTATGCCTTCGAGGAGCAGAACCCTGATATCCTGCTTATTGAATGAGTATTTTTTAACCATAGAAAAAAGATTACTGAAAATTTAGGAATACAGGAATCATTATATACCTGCAGCATTAAGAAGCAAACTGAAATATTGAACCAAATTACCGGCAAAAAACACCTTATGATCCATACAACTTTTCAGGCTCCGATTGAGTAAAATTACGAATAATAAACAAAACAATAAAATCGGCATTCAGCATTGCGACTTTATCATGCTGCAGGCAAGCCAGTCCATTTCACAATCGCACACTATAAATCGTTGAACTGCTGCATCAAAAACCGGCGATTGATAAATTATAGCCAAAACCATTATAAGCCACACAATGAGGTTGCAAATTAAAATATTTTCGGGTAGGTTTGATCAGGATGGATATGCCTACCTTTGGATCAGATTATTAAGCACGAAAGAATCCACACCTGAGTAACCCGAAATGCAATGGATAAACGGTTTCCGACCATACTATTTATAGGAGCACTGGCGCTTGTTGCCGTATTTTATAATTACCAGGAAATTGTTTTTAAACGTCCGCAATCGGTGCATAAATGGAGGCAATCGGATTGCGCCTCCATCGCACTGAATTACTACCAGGACGGAATGAACCCCAGGCATTCGGAAACACACAACCTCACTTCCGACGGAGGAACCAACGGCAAGAGCCTGACGAGCGAAGTGCCTATCCTCTATTTCGCAGTTGCCGCATTGTACCATCTCTTTGGCTACCACGACTATATTTACCGCATTTTCAACACATTGCTGTTCTTTCTCGGTTTGTTTTTCCTGTTCAGGCTGATGCGTTTTATACTCAAGGATACGTTTTGGAGTATATCGCTTGCCCTGCTGGTTTTTACTGCCCCGGTGCTGGTGTATTACGGGAACAATTTCCTGCCAAATTCGTCGGCACTGGCATTCTCCATGGCCGGATGGTATTATTTCACCCGGTATTTGTACGACAGCAAAATGAAGTGGTTTTACATTTCGGTTGCTTTTTTCTTTGTGGCTGCCATGCTCAAAGTAACGGCGCTGTTCAGTTTGTTTGCCATCACCGGAATCTTCGTACTCGACATAACCGGGATTAAAAAGATAAAATCCGAAGGGAAACTTTTCAGCAAACCGGTACAGCAAATCGGGGCTATCGTGTCGGTATTTTTACTGATCGGTATTTGGCTGGCATACGTGCATAGCTTTAATCAAAAACATGGCTGCTCTTATTTTTCGACCAATATATTTCCCATTTGGGATTTAAGCGGAGCCGAGATTAAAGGAGTGCTTGAAAACGTGAGTAAATTATGGCTGCCCGATTATTACCATTTTTCGGTACTGCTATTGCTGGCGGCTTGTTTTGGTTTCCTGCTTATAAATTTTAAAAAGGCGAACAACGTATTGATTTTCAGCACAATTATTTTGTTTGCAGAATGCATAGTATATATACTGCTGCAATTCTGGACTTTTGCCGACCACGATTACTATACCATCGACATGTATATTTTGCCGGTATTGATTATGATCAGTACCTCCGACCTGTTGAACAGGCATTTTAGCAAGATATTCAAATCGATATTTGTAAAAACAGGTTTCGCAATTTTTCTGCTTTTCAACATTTATTACGCGCATAAGCAACTGAACAACAGGTACGAAGGCTGGATGAATGATTACCCGCAGAACAAAGATTTGTATACCATCACACCCTACCTCAGGCAGATTGGAATTACACCGCAGGATACGGTAATTTCAATTCCGGATATGAGCCATGTTTCGCTTTACCTGATGAACCAAAAAGGCTGGACCGAATATACAGATACAAAATTCAGCAAATCGGATCCTGTGCGTTATAACCAGGATAGTGCAGGCATCAGTGCTTCCATCCGGAAAGGCGCAAAATACCTGGTACTGAACGGAATAAGCGAACTATACAAAAAACCGTATTTATTACCGTTCTGCACCAACCTGGCGGGGCGATACTATAATATCCTAATCTTTAACCTGAAATCCCCGATGAAAAATTTCAGTCTTAACGAACGTGAAATCAGTCGCTTACTTACCTGCGACGCCGAAAATCTTTCGGCAGACAATAAACTATTTATGGGTTCGCCCGAAGGTACCGAATTCAGTAATGGTGAAACCCAAAGCAAGGAAGTGGCACACTCGGGTCAATTTTCGTCGAAACTTA
>CAYNVK010000117.1:0-8605 GCA_964400395.1 uncultured Lentimicrobiaceae bacterium
CTTCCGTCCATAAACACGCCTGTGGCCCGCCAGGGATAAACGCCTGATGGCATGGGGACATCTTTGTAAGTGCCGTCCCAGCCTTCGGTCGGGCAACCGTTGCTGTCGAGTTTATCGGTCCACCACAAGAGGTTACCCCACCTGTCGTATACTTCGAAGCGATATTCCTGCAGGTGAATCCCAACCGGTTTCAGCAATCTCACGGCTTCAATAGGATTTTGGGGCGAGAAAGCATTCGGAATAAATAAGCCTTTGACCATGAAATCATATTTCATACCCGTGGTATCCGAGCAACCTTTTTCATTGTAGGCAATCATGTTGATATTGTACGAACCCTCATCTTTATAGGCATACACAGGCTGTTCGGCATACGAATCGTCGCCATTGCCAAATGTCCAGTGGTAGCGGGTAGCATCTCTCGATTCATTTATAAACTGAAGCTGTCCCTGCTCATCGTTGTAGTTTTCGTTCGCGGTAAACTTACTCACAGGCACATCCCAGGTCGAAATATACTTGCTTATGGAATCGCGGCAGCCATATGCATCAACTACTCTGAGCTGTACCATATACTCACCGGGTTTCTTGAAAACATAATCCGGGTTTTGAAGGTCCTTCCCTCCTACTATGCCCATGTTATCGTAAAAAGTCCAGTTCCATACCGAAATGGGCGCGCCGGCTTTAGTGGAAAGATCAGTAAATACTGTAGCCTGGCCTGCACACGACAGGGTGGTTTTGAAATTGGCAGCAGGCAAACCATTTATCACAATTATTTTCCGGATTGAATCCGAGCAACCGATATCGTTTTTAGCGGTAAGCATTACCTCGTACGAGCCAGGCCCCTGGTACATATGGGTGGGGTCTTTTACACTGGTAGTATCATTGGGAGCTGATACCGGTTCGCCAAACGTCCAGTTGTAACCAACAATTTTAGCACCGCTACCCGATGTGGTATTGGTAAAAGTAGCAAGCTGTTTGTTACAAACCATGCCGGTTGTAAAATCGGGTTTTGGCGAAGGACTTACATTTACAATCATGTAAGTAGTATCCGTTACCCTGCGCCCGCTTACAAAAGCTGAAACCACAAGCTGTACCTTGTATGCCCCGGGTGCTTTAAATTTATGATTTACCAGGTTGGTATTGATATCGAATGTTGAACGGGAGCCATCGCCAAAGTCCCAGTACCAGATATTCGAAGGAAGGGAACTGAAGCTGGTGTTGAGGAACGAAATGGTATTATTCTGGCAAACCTTGCTATTGCGCAGTTCGAATGATGCATTTAAACAGGGATTCAGAACGATGCCTGGGTTGGTAGCAGTTTTCGAACAGCCGTTTTGATTCACCACCGTAAGCGATACATCGTAAGTTCCCGGAGCCGGGTACAAGTGCGAAATATCTGGCGATGCCGGCGCTGTAACCGTTGTTGTTACCCCATCGCCAAAGCTCCATATCCACTTGCTGATGCTGCTGCCATTGCCGGTCGAACTTTCATTAAAGTAAATGGTGCTGTCGCAGATACCTGTGGTGTAAGTAAATACAGGTACGGGCAACGGGTTGATGGTAATGTTTTTATAAATTGTTTTAACACAGTTATTTTCGTCGGTAGCCTCGAGGCTCACGGTATAAGTTCCGGTTTTCGCGTAATAATGCGAAGGCATTTTGAGGGTCGAAGTATTCTTTACCCCTGAGGATGCGTCGCCAAAATCCCAGTTAAACTTTACCAGCGATCCCGACTTGGGCGATAACAACTTGGTAACGAAATAAGTAGTATCGTTAATACAGTTGGAAGTTGTGCTGAAGGTAAAATCGTAGTCGGCAGGCACACAAACCGGTTTCACAACAGTGTCAATACATCCCCTGAGGTCTTTTACAACCAGGCGCACATCATAGCACGAATCGGTGGTATAAAAAACATAGGACGGATTAAACAGGTTCGAGGTACTTGTAGGCTCAAACAGCCACGAAGAAGAAACAATATTTGACTGCGCGCTGTACGAAACATTCTGAAATTCGACATTCCCATTTTCGCAAGCCGAAGCGGAATAGCTGAAATCGGCTGTCGGGGGACCATACACCTGCAAGGTGCGTATTACCACATCCTGGCAACCATTCTGCGCGGTAGCGGTTAGCTTTACGTTGTAAATACCTTTGGAAGCATAGAGCCATTGCGGATGTTGCTGTACTGATGTATCACCATTCAGCCCGGGAACTCCGAAATCCCATTTCCAGTTCTTTACAGGCGAGCTACCGGCTGGTACCGACTGGTCAGCAAACTGGGTAATGGTACCGGCACAGGCGCTCACCGTGCTGAACAATGCTGTTGGCTTTGGCAGGATGCTCACCTGGTGCGACACTACATTTTTACATCCATTTACATTGATGATGGTAAGTGTAACGGTATAATTATTAAGAACCTGGTAGGTATGAACCGGGTTTTTATGCGTGATATTGTGAGGTGTTCCGTCGCCAAAATCCCATTCAAGGCTTGCGATATCGGCTATGGCAGTAATTTTAGGATCGATGGAAAAAGAGGTTGCGCTCCCGAGGCAGGCTGCAACCCAGGTAAAATCGACGGCAGGTTTTGCTTTTACCATAACGGTTTTCGATACAGTAGCTTTACACCCATTGGCATTTTCAATATCCAGGTTAACTGCAAAAATGCCGGCAGCGCTGAAAACATGTTCCGGGTTTTGCTGATCGGAGTAATTTCCTGAAAGCGATAACGGATCGCCGAAATTCCAGTTCCATTTTACTACCGAAGCACCTGATTTTTGATCCGACTGGTCAGTGAATGCTATGGAAGCTCCCTCGCAGGCATTATCGAAACTAAATTGAGCCTGCGGGCTGGCTGAAATCACGACGGTGCGTTCCGAAATGGCTTCGCATCCCAGGCTTGAGTGTACGGTTAGCCTGACCTTATAAGGGCCATCCGTTTTATAGGTATGCGTTACATCGGCGCTGGCGGCTGAAAGGATAAAAGCATCTGCACCATCGCCAAACTCCCAGTGGAACGAGGTTATGGTACCGTTTGTGGCAACCGAAGTGTTGGTAAATTGTATTGGATTGCTGGTACAATTCTGGCTCGAAACGGTAAATGACGAAACCGGCGAAACAAGAATGTTAACCGATTTAGTCACGCTGTTCGAACATCCGGCAGTATCAGTAATAGTAAGTGTAACCGAAAAAGTACCGGCGGCATTGTAAACATGAGCCGGGTCGGCTACATTTGAATTACCCCCATCACCAAAACTCCACAACCGCGAAATAATAGCGCCGTTGTTGGCAGAGGAAGAGCTTACAAACTGGGTAGCACTTTGAACACAGCCTGTTGTAAATGAAAAATCAACGGCAGGCAGATTTCGCACCTTTACTGACTTTGTAATGGTGTCGGAACATCCGCCGTTATTAGAAACTATAAGAGTAACCTGGTAAATGCCCGGTGCGGTATAGGTATGCGATGGATGTTGAATTACGGCTGTATTGCTGCCCGAAACGGCTTCGCCAAAATTCCAGTTCCAGGATGTAACAGCGCCTGAGCCGGCCACCGACAAATCAGTAAATTGTACCGGCGAATTGAGACAGGATGCCTGAACGTTGAAATTGGCTGTTGGCTCCTGACTGATAAGTACCGGCAACGAAGTACTGTTGGTGCAACCATCGCTGGTAGTAATTGTAAGTTTAACATTATAAGCACCCGGCAAAACATATTTATGCGAAACCGCTGTTAGCGCGCTAACCGTTTTGGTATTGCCGTCGCCAAAATCCCAGGTGCTGCTTAACACTGTACCGGGCGTTGCATCACTGATATTATTGAACAACACTGCCGACTGGCTGCATACCGGCTGTTGAAACCAGAACTTAACAACAGGCTTTGCAATGATGGTTACCGGTTTGGTAATGGAGTTGGAACAACCCGAATTGTCGGTAATGGTAAGTTTTACCTGTTGGTTGCCGGCTGTTGGAAACACATATGCAGGATTTATGAGCACGGATGTATTACCTGAGCCAAATTCCCAGAGCCAGGAACCCACTGCTGCAATATTCATCACCGAAGCATCGGGGCTGAAACTAACCGGGTTACCCTGGCAGGTATTGGAGGCTGTAAAATCAACTGCCGGTGCTGTTTTTACGGTTATAGTTTTTGAGATGGTATCGGAACAGGTGTTTGATGCAGTAATAATCATCCGGACTGTATGGTTGCCGGAGGACACAAATTCGTGATCCGGGTTTTGAATATCCGAGCTGTTTAAAATACCCGAGCCGGCATCGTCGAAATCCCAGCTGAATGTGGTAACAGCACCGGCTCCGTTGGTCTGCGAAAGATCGCTGAAGCTTACCGGCGTACCCACGCAGGCAGGTGTAAAATCGAAATTAGCCAACGGGTTCGGGCGAACAGTGATAGCCTGCGATTTGCTGCTGCTACAACCATTTGAACCTGTAACTTTTAAGGTAACGATATATGTGTTAGGCAAGGCATAAGCATGCGAAATATCGGGGTTGCCCGGGTGGTTCACTACCTGAATGTTGCCATCGCCAAAATTCCATTGCCATTGTGTGATATACCCTGTTGCCGGGGTTGACAAATTCTGAAAATCGGCAGCGGCACCGGCACAAACCGAAAGTGGAGCGCTGAAATGAGCTGTAGGTGAAGGATCGATAACAATGTTGTGTGAAACTGTTTTTTTACATCCGGTTATATCGGTAACAGTAAGTTTTACAGTATAAGTTCCGGAAGCGGCATAGGTGTTCGATGGGTTTTGTGCCGGCGAAGTGTTGCCATCGCCAAAATCCCAGAACCAGGAAGATATGGTTGCTACGTTAGTAATAGCCAGATCGGGTGCAAAACCAGCCGGTGTATTTAAACATGCTGCCGGAACTGCAAAATCAACTGAAGGACTGGCTTTTACGACAACCTGTTTCGAAATGGTATCGATGCAATTGTTATAATTTGTGATGGTTAATTTTACAAGATAGCTTCCCGGGTTGGCAAAAACATGCAGCGGGTCTTGTGTATTCGAAGTATTTTCAATACCACTTGTGGGATCCCTGAAATCCCAGGCATGCGAAATAATGCTGCCCCCGCCATTGGCCGAAGATGCATCAGTAAATGTTATGGCCTGGTCCTGGCACTCCCCGTTGAAAAAGAAGTTCGCTTTTGGCCTGGCCGAAATGGTTACGGGCAGCACAAACTGGCTTTCGCATAAATCAGAATTCATCACCCGCAGGGTGACGTTAAAAGTGTTTGTGTTCGGAAAAATATGCGAAGGATTGGGGTCACCTGGCGGAAGCACTGTAATTGCAGGTGATCCGTCGCCAAAATCCCAGATCCTCTTTTCGATATTTCCATTTACTGCCGTGGAATGATCGGTAAAAAAAACAGCTTCGTTATTGCAATCAGGTGTTGAGAATTCAAAATTTGCTACCGGAAGTTTTTTGATGCTCACAGTACGGGTAACAGTTCCAACGCCTCCAAATTTATCAGTAATGGTAAGTGTAACAGGATAATCGCCTGCTCCAGCATAGGTATGAACCGGGTTTTTAATGTTTGAGAAATCGCCATCCCCAAAACTCCAGTCCCAGATAACCACATCATTAACATTGGTTACTCCGGCATCCACCGTAAATGTAGTTTCACTATTTACACAAATACCTGCATAAGTAAAGTCAACCAGTGGCGATCTGGCTGCTGTGGCAGTATTTCCCTGCAACATGAAACAGGCGAGTGCAGAGAAGAGGATAAGTAGTAGTTTGTTTCTCATAAGGAACATAGCATTAAACGAAGTAAGTGGCAGCAGGTCTACACATTTCTAACTATTCCAGTATCAGGTATTATATCGAAATCAATTTGTATTACGGATCGGAAACTCCTTTCCTACTTGTTAATGACACAGAAGGCCATTTGTAATATGTGATTTGAAACATTTTTTCGTGTGATACAGAAAAACCCTAAAACGCAAAAAAGCTGCCCGGTTTGGGCAGCTTTTTATTCATTTTCAGCTTATCAGCTGTTTTAAAGTACGGGTTTAACTTTTGTTTCTTTTCCTGTATGCCAGGTACGGGAACAAAAGCATCAGCGAACCAAATACAAGCATGAGCAGGCCAGTCCACAGGTTGATGTTACGCCCCAGCGAACGGGCATATAATTCGGCATCGTTCATGGTAAATAAACCTAAACCGGTTAAAATTGCTCCCAATACAACGAATAAAAGCCCGATGGGAATTCTGATGTCCATATCCATAATGATTCCTCCTACCAAAAAATAATTGTTAATAAAATGCTTATTGCCCCAATGATTGCAGCCATTACAACAGGTTTTTCATACCAAACAATTCCTGCTTCATCGTGCGTTTTGGGTGTAAGTGAATAAACCAGCCCTTTCAGGTCCTCGTCGGTTTTAAGTTGCTTTGTAAAATAAGTGAGGACAATGGTTACGATAAAGCAGGCGGTCCAGGCATAAATGGCAGTCCAGAATCCCTGTGCCATGCCGCTCGGGTATTCAACCAGTTGGGCAAGCCAGCCTCCTTTTCCTTCGGCAATTGTAACGCTGTAATGCAGCGCGGCAGCGAATGTTCCGGTTAAAAGTCCCCAGAAGGCTGCATTGCCGGTGGTACGTTTCCAGAACATGCCCAGCATAAAGGTGGCAAACAGCGGCGCATTTACAAAGGCAAAAATAAGCTGCAGGAAGTCCATGATGTTGTTGAAATTGGCAGCCACATAAGCAGCAGCAATACTTACAGCAACACCAAAAATGGTAGCGAACTGACCCACTTTCAGGTAATGTTCGTCCGATTTGCCGGGATTAAAATACGACTGGTAAATATCGTAGGTAAACACAGTGTTAAAGGCTGTAACATTGCCGGCCATTCCACTCATAAACGATGCCATCAGGGCGGTAATTCCAAGTCCGAGTAATCCGGTGGGGTAATAATGTACCAGCATGGTAGGGATAATCATGTTATAATCCGTCTGCCCGTTATTGCCAATCAGCATCAGTCCTTTGTCGGGCGACGACATCAACGCTATGGCAATCATACCGGGAATGATAACCAGTATAGGCAGGAACATTTTTGGCAGAGCGCCGATAAGCGGGGTACGCCTTGCACCCGACATGGAGTTGGCAGCCATGGCGCGTTGCACCACCAGGAAGTTGGTACACCAGTATCCAAAGGCAAGTACAAAACCGAGTCCCATAAACATCGCAATCCAGTCAACCCCCATGGGGTTTGTGGCTGCCGAACCCAGGTATTTCCAGGTGCTGGTCCAGGTGCCGGCTGCATAACCCTTCTGCACGGCTACTTCGTTCAGTCGCATGGTAAGCCCGTCCCAGCCGCCTACATCCTGCAGGCCGATAATTACCAGGGGCAAAAATCCGATCACGATCAGGAAAAACTGCAGCACTTCGTTGTAAATGGCTGATTTCAATCCACCCAGGTAGGTGTAAACCAACACAATAATGGCCGAAGCAATAATGCTGTAATTAAAATTCCAGTGAAGCATTACTTCCATTAACCGGGCCAGTGCAAACATTGAGATCCCGGATGCAAAAATGGTCATAATGGCAAAGGAAAATGCATTGAAACCCCTTGTTTTTTCGTCGAACCTCAACTTGAGGTATTCGGGCACCGAACGTGCTTTAGATCCGTAATAAAACGGCATCATGAAAAGTGCCAGGAAAATCATGGCAGGGATGGCCCCGATGAGGTAAAAATGGGCTGTCATCAAACCGTATTTGGCGCCTGAGGCTCCCATTCCGAAAACCTCGAGGGCTCCGAGGTTAGCAGAAATAAAAGCCAGTCCTGTGATCCAGGATGGGATATTTTTCCCTCCTTCGAGGAACTGCGAGCTTGACTTCATGTACTTTTTTAATGCCCAGCCAATGCCCAGCACAAAAATGAAATAGATTGCCATAACAGCATAATCTATAAAACTCAACGAGAAATTTTCGACCATGTACTCCTATTTAATTAGTTAGATGTAAAAGAATTACAATTTATTGCTATGATGAATTCCGGACTGACTATGCCGGTAATTTTATAATTCGACTTTTGTGGCGCCGGTATTCCTGATAAAAAGTTTTCGGCAGGAACCTTCGCCAAATACATGTTCGAGGGTTGAAATATATGCAGCAAGCAGCTCCTGGGGTACAAAAGCCTGAATGGTACCTGCAAAACCTCCGCCATGCACACGCCAGGCACCTTTGCCCTTGAGTACCATTTCACTCAGCGCCAGCGCCAGCGATACGCCTTGTTCACTTACATTGTTAACCGGGAAAATATTCTGGTTATACATGTAAGAGCTATAACCCGACTCAATAACCATTTGCAGAAATGCTTCGAAATCATTTCGTTCGAGTGCTTCAACCTGGCGAACAACGCGCTGGTTATCGCCCTGAAAATGATAAGCACGGAGTATGGCCCTGTCGCCGGTTTTGCTGCGCAGTGCCGGGATGGCTTCCACAATTTTTTCGAGGGTAACTTCGCGAAGCACCGATGCACCAAGTTCTTTTGCCACCGATTTCATTTCGACAGGCAACGATGCATATTCATCATTCGAATCGGCATGGTTTCCACCGGTATCAGTTATTACCAGGGCAAAACCCGTAGTGGT
>CAYNVK010000118.1:0-8588 GCA_964400395.1 uncultured Lentimicrobiaceae bacterium
CCGGGAATTTCGATGGGGTGAATGTGAAGGAATTTGCCGGAAGGTTGTAAAACCAGGCTATGTAAACGAAAAAGGAAATCTCTGGCGTGGGATTTCCTTTTTTTGTGCAATGAGAATCGCCGGCCGGTTAGTATCTTTTCTCTTCCAGCACATCGAGCATGCTTACGCAAGTGCTGTCGGGCTCGGCAATTTTTGTACTGAACCGCAACGTCCGGGTGTCCTCGGGCCAGAAAATAACCGGCATTTTTGGGCCTCCGTACTCGCCGTTACTCTGATCAAAATTTTCACCGTCGTCATTTACCGCCGACATGCTGAACATAATGGGGCCTTTGTTATTGTAACGGAACAAGCGTACTTTTTTCAGGTCGTCGAATTCCATACTGACTTCACCGCAAAGCTTTCCGTTTTCTTCAAAAATCCGTTTCCTGAATTTTGTAGCGCCCGGGAAATCTGATTCCAGCTTTTTGCCATATAGCCACATGTTGATCAATTCGTCGTAATCGGCATCAATTTCGCCGGCTGAATCAATCATACCCGAAAATATATTTACGTACCTGATGGTAAGTGTGCCGGAGTTGGTGCCGGTAAATTTAAACACATACTCTTTCCGCTCGCAGGTGAGGCAGCCGGCCATGGATACCGTAATGGTCAGCAGTAAAAGGAGTTGAAAAAAACGTTTGTGTTTCGACATAAATTCCGGGTGATATCACAAACCTACATGAAAAAAAACTATTTCACAACACCGTATGAAAATTTCTTGCAGGTTACCTTTTATAAACTCATTTCTGTAAGGCCGCGGATACCAGAAAAAGAAATACTGGCAAAGCCAGGCAAACATTTCGCTATATTTGCGCCCTCTTACTGAACGATTATGCCCGAAATACTGAGCCAGCTTTACTCCAATATTCTTGATACATCGTGGCTCGAAGTGTTTGCTGTAATATTCGGGATACTGAGTGTGTGGTTTGCCCGCAAGGAAAACATCTGGGTATATCCAACCGGCATTATAAACGTGTTGATTTATGTTTACCTCTGCTATTTTGCCGGCTTATACGCCGATATGGCCATCAATGCTTTTTATTTTGTGATGAGTGTTTTTGGTTGGTACAACTGGTCGCGGCGAACACAAACGAGCGATCATGTGCCGATCAGCGGGATGAGCCCGGCACAATGGGCCTTTTATATCGCGCTGATTGCTGTAGCCTTTGGTATTATTTACTATGTGCTTTCGAATTATACCGACAGTACAGTTCCTAAATTCGATTCATTTACAACCGCTCTGTTTATTGCAGGCATGTGGCTTATGGCCATTAAGAAAATTGAAAACTGGCTGTTTTGGATACTGGGCGATGTATTGGTTATCCCCATGTTCGCCATTAAAGGGCTCGCATTCACCAGTGTGCAATATATCGTTTTCCTGGTGCTGGCTATTATGGGCTATATCGAATGGCGGAAAAGATTAAATGCCGGAAAGGAATCATGATAAAAATTTCAATCACCGGGCCCGAATCTACCGGGAAATCGTGGCTGGCGGAGCAGTTGGCTAAACATTATGCCACGGCCTGGGTGCCCGAGTTTGCGCGTACCTACCTCGAAGAAATTGGCAGACCTTATACTTACGAGGATATTCTTTTTATCGCGCAGCAACAGCATAAATCGGAAGTGGAGGCAGGGAAGCATTCGGACCTGATTTTCTGCGATACCGACTTTTGTGTTACACGCATCTGGTGCCAGGTTAAATATGGCAAATGCCACCCCTGGATTGAATCAGAACTCGATAAAAACGAATACGGGCTTTACCTGCTTTGCGACACCGACCTGCCGTGGCAATATGATCCGTTGCGCGAGCATCCTGAAATGCGCCAGGAACTCTTTGCTATGTACCATAATTTGATGAAGGAAAAACACTTCAATTTCAGGATCGTAAAAGGGATGGACGAAAACCGGCTACAAAATGCCATTCGTTTTGTGGATGAATTTCTGAAAACCATTCGTTTGAAAGAAAATGCCAAAGGAAGCTGGTTTGCAGGCTGAGCTGAAAGTTGCCCAGTGATGCAGGCAACGGACTATTGAAGCTATGGCTTTTGTATATTTACACCGAAGTTTTTTTTTGAAACCTAAATAATATTCCTGTTGAAGACCTCACCGAGCATTCTTTTTCTGGCCCGCTGGTATCCCGATCGGTACGATCCGATGCCGGGACTGTTCATAAAGCGGCATGCCGAAGTGGTTGCGGAATTTACTCAGGTGGCTGTGCTTTACCTTCGCGCTGCACCTGAAACTAAGCCGGGAATCGAAATCAGTAAATCAGTTGAAAATGGAGTGTATACCGTAAAAGTGTATTACGGAACCAAAACCATTTTGCCATCTGTTTTATCAAAGCCACTGGCGGGCCTGCTGTTTACCATTGCTTTTTTAAAAGGGTATGCATTTCTGCGAAGAGATTGGCATAAGCCTGATATTGTTCATGTTAATGTGCTTACACGCCTGGGGGTGTTTGCTTTGTGGCTGAAACTGGTTTATGGAATTAACTATGTTATTACCGAGCACTGGTCGCGGTACTTGCCTATAACCGGCACTTACAGGGGCATCGTTCGAAAATTTTTAACCCGGATAGTTGTACGCCATGCTTCAGCGGTCAGCACGGTTTCACGAAACCTTGCCCAGGCCATGCAACAGCATGGATTGCGGAATAAGCACTACATGCTGCTGCCTAACGTGGTCGATACCGTTGAATATTCGCCTTCTGCTGAAAGGATTGATACTGGTCTAAAAAAGTTTATCCACATTTCATGTTTCGAAGACCGTTCCAAAAATATCTCCGGCCTTTTACGCACGCTTGCAAGGCTTTGCGATTTGCGCAGCGATTTTGAATGCAGCCTGGTAGGAGAGGGGATGGATCTGGAAAGGATGAAATTGCTGGCAAATGAACTGAAGCTGAGCCCTTCGCGTGTGAAGTTTACCGGTTTGCTCGAAAACCAGGATGTGGTGTCCGCTTATCGCGATGCCAGTTTTATGGTAATGTTCAGCAATTACGAGAATATGCCGGTTGTAATCAGCGAAGCACTTGCCTGCGGTTTGCCTGTGGTGGCAACTGCCGTAGGCGGAATTCCTGAATTTGTAAACACGGATAACGGGCGGCTTGTGGCTGCGCGCGATGAGGACGCCCTGCTTGATGCCATTTGTTTTATGCTCGATCATTGCCATGAATTTGACAAGGAAAAAATCAGGCAGGAGGCGGTGCATGTTTTTGGAAAACCTGCCTTGGCATTAAAGCTGAAGGAATTATATTCGTTTGCAAACTCACGGCCGTAATCATGGAATTTGGTATACTTTGCAACGGAAACATCTTACAGCAATGGCAGCTCGAAAGCATCAGGCTGCTGGTCGGGGCCGGCCATACCTGCAAGTTGCTGGTTGTAAATGCCACCCCCGTTGCCGGGCAAGGCTTTTTGCAGAAATGGGTTCACTATCCCTGGCCTAAACTGCTGTGCCGGGCCTGGTTCAGGTACCGGATTAAACCCGAAGCCAAGAACCCCGCAGATATCAATACTTTACTTCCAGATTTGCCGGCAGTTAACTGTGTTACCACATTAAAGGGAATTTCGGAATATTTCAGCCCGGCTGATGTGGC
Organism: uncultured Lentimicrobiaceae bacterium; assembly: GCA_964400395.1. GTDB lineage: Bacteria > Bacteroidota > Bacteroidia > Bacteroidales > UBA4417 > UBA4417. The sequence goes on from CAYNVK010000118.1 coordinate 3,635, forward strand.
GCACATTAAATCATATAACCTGGATTTTTTGCTCCGCTTCGGGTTTGGAATTATTAAAGGAGATATTCTGGATGCCGCTACCTTCGGAGTGTGGTCGTACCACCACGACGACGACCGCAAATACCGCGGGGTGCCAACGGGTTTCTGGGAAATAATGTTCGGCGACCCCGTTAATGCTGTTGTACTGCAGCGCCTCACGCCTCATATTGATAGCGGGATCATTTTACACAAAGCTTATTTTTCGACTATTAATCATTCGTGGGAAGCTAACCTCAACAATATCCTTCAACGCTCCATTGAGTTTCCGCTGCAGGTATGCCGTCGCATCCAAAACGGGGATACAGAATTCCTGACTGTGGCAAAAGCCCCTGAAACCAAAATTTATAAACTGCCCGGCAATTTCACGATGCTCTGGTTTATTTTGAAAGTTACTTTTAATAAACTGAAGTTTCATTTCCACGAATTATTCCGTGCCGAAAAATGGCAGGTTGGACTTTTGAATCCCGGGACTGAAACCTTTATAACACCGGGCGAGCAAACTATTCCGGAACCGCAATGGATTCCTTTGCCCGGAGGAAAATCTGTTTATCACGCCGATCCTTCAGGTTTTATCCACCAGGGCAATATTCATATACTTTGCGAGGAATATGATTATGGGAAGGCAAAAGGAATAATTGTGTCACTGAAACTGGATGCCGCAACAAAAAAAATACTTCGTAAGGTGGTTGCCCTCGAAAAAGATTACCACCTGGCTTTTCCTTTTGTGTTTGGGTATGAAAACAACTTTTACTGTATTCCCGAAAACTCCGAGGGCGGCAATGTTGATCTTTACTTGTATGATGTTGAAACAGGTAAGCTTACATTCCAAAAAACGCTGGTACCTGGTCTAAAAGCAGTGGATTCGACACTGTTTTATTACAACAACCTCTGGTGGCTCTTCTTTACTGATAAAACAGCTACCAACGAGCGTTTGCATGCCTGGTACTCCACAGACATCTATGGCCCATTTATGCCTCACACTAATAACCCGGTAAAAGTTGACATCCGGTCATCGAGGCCCGCGGGTAATCCCTTCATGCAAGCCGGCATGCTGTTGCGGCCGGCCCAGGATTGTTCGATACGATCGGGCCGGAGAATTTATATAAACCAGGTTGTAAAACTTTCGAAAACTGAATTCGAGGAAAGTGAATATGCAGTGCTTAACCCATCACCAGTATCGGTTTACCGCGATGGTATGCATACTTTCAACCTGGGCAATGGATTGATAATAATTGATGCAAAACGCGAGTGTTTTATCTGGCAGTCGTTTGCAAGAAGAATAGTTGAAAAATTGAAGCGATTTATAAAATAGCTGTACATGAATTATAAACTTTTTATACTGGTATTCACTCTGGGCATTGTTCAGGCTACGGTTCTTTTCGCCCAGCATTCAGGCAGCTATACGCTTACGCGAAACCGGCTTTACCGCGATGTTTACATACTTGCCAACGACTCCCTGAAAGGCCGTGAAGCCGGCAAGCCTGAAGAAAAAATGGCTGCCGATTACATATCCCGGCAAATGCAACTGGCTGGTTTGCTGCCCAAAGGCGGTAGTGACAGCAGTTTTTTGAGTGAGTTCAGGATGAATTATCCTGTTATTTTCAGAGAGGCAACGCTTAAGGTGAATGATATCAGTTTTAAATATAATGAAGAGTTTGGTGCCACCGATTTGTCATCGTCAGGAAAGGTATCTGCGCCTTTTGTGAATATTGGTAAAGGAAGAGCCGGTGTTGATTACGACCTGCTGAGCGGCGAAAATGCTGTTAATGGCAAGATTGTTATTATGGATATTGATGGCCAGGATATAGACGATAAAAACCTGATGCTGAGCGATATCATTGCCAGGGTAAAGTCAGCTGTACAGAAAGGTGCGCTGGGTGTAATACTGCATACCGATTCGCGCAAATCAACCGAAGATGTTCTGTTCGGTTCGCCATTTACGGCTTCACTTGATGTCCCTGTTGTGTATGTTGCCCGCCTGCCATTCAACAAAATTCGCAAAACGATCAGCGGAACCTGCACCATAGCTGTTGAGGTCGACCGGACCATTTCCAATCCTGTAAACGTAATCGGGTGGATAAACAACCATGCAGCAAAAACGGTGGTGGTGGGTGCGCATTTCGACCATGTTGGCGTTACACGAAGCCGCACCGGGGAGGATAAGTCGTTGCAGATTCATAACGGGGCCGATGATAACGCCAGCGGAACGGCTGCCATGCTGGAACTTGCACGTTGGGCGACGAAGGAAACCGGCCTGAAATATAACTATATTTTTGCCGCCTTCAGCGCCGAAGAAAAAGGCCTTTTTGGTTCAAAGGCGTTCTGCAGTCTGCCATGGGTTAATAACACCAACATTGCGTATATGCTCAATATGGATATGGTTGGCCGACTGGGATGTGAAGGCGATACCATGAGTGTGCTGGGTGTGGGCTCATCGCAGGTTTGGGAGCCGCTGATTGATACGGTTCAGCATCCTGACTTTGCGATAAAAAAAATTACAGGTGCACCGGCATTTTCGGATCATTCGCCTTTTTTGAAAAAAGATATTCCGGTAATTTATTTTACTACGGGTATCCATCCCGATTATCATACTCCCAAAGATGATACTGAATTGATAAATTTTGAGGGAATGGTAGAACTGGTTTCCTACCTTCAGCATTTTATCCGCTCAGCCGAACATTTGCCGCAGATCCCTTTTAAAAATATAAGCATATTGCAGCAAACAAGGGCTTATTTCCAGACCTTCTGATATCAGGAACTATTTCTTTTTATGGGCTACCAGTAAAAGGTTAAATGTGAAATCAACGGTGGTGGTATTGTTTTTTTCGACAAGGAAGATCAGCATTCCGATCAGGCTGGTGAGCGGAAGCAGTGCCAGGAGCAGCAAATAGGGAAATGGAGCTAATGTCTTGGCAAATGTGAGTTTCTTTTTCCAAATTTCGGGGAAAGTACGCATCCAGCGGTTGTAAAACTTATAACATGTTAGTCCGAAACCACCAAAGCTCTCAATGGCTTGTATGTCGAAACCTGATTTATCTGATAACTGTGATAAACTATAGGCTGTGTGCCTGTAGCGGTCCTCTTTGCTCCAGGCGGGATACAGAAAATCGGTTGTAAGTATTAAGCGTCCGCCGGGTTTGAGTACGCGGCATATTTCGGTAAAAAAATCCTCTGGTTTGTCAATCACTGCCAATACCTGGAAACAGGCAACGCCATCGAGGGAATTATCTGGCAGAGGCAACGATTTCCCGTCTTCAATCCAGAAGGTAGTATATTTTTCAACCTGGTCCAGTTCCTGTGGTTTATAATGCCGTTTGGTATTGGTGGTAAGGTACTCGTCAGTATTATTGAAGAATTTCCTGTAAGGCTGGTCACCTGCGCCAATATCGAGCCAGCGACCCCTGATTGTTGGGGATAATTTGCCCAGTTTATTGTGCATCAGTGCTTTGTGTGCATTAAACTGGGTATAAATCAGGTATTTGTGAAGCAAATGAGCTGGGCGAAGGTTCATAATCGTTAATTTTATACAAAGTTAAAGATACATTTAATTTTTTTTGCAATAACTTTGAATTGGATTAAACCAACTCTAAATTATCAGTGTGTGAAAGCAATTTCAGATAAACAGGAACGCGACATCAGCTTAAAAAGCCTTCCGAATATAGGCAGTGCATTGGCTGATCTGCTCATCGAAGCCGGTATTACTTCAGCCGGACAACTTTATGAAACCGGTGCAACAGAGGCTTTTATACGGATCAGGGCCATTGATCCGGAAGCATGTTATTGCAAGTTATGTGCATTGGAGGGCGCTATCGAAGGTATACGCTGGCATAACCTTTCACCATCCAAAAAAGCGGAACTGAAGCATTTGTTCTCCATGATTTCAAAATAATAAATTAATCGCCACTGCGTTATCAGGTGAATGATGTCAACAGAACCGGTAAAACATTGTAGAGAAAATTTATTACCTTAGCCAATATTTAGATATAAACACCCAGCCTATGCATAAGCTCAAAGAAATTCTGGTATTTTTTGTAATTCTTCTTACCATACTCCCAACAAAGGCAGGTAAATATTGTTCAGCCGCTCTCTCAGCCGATACAACCAGTACGGGAATTTCGCAGGATGAAAACATCCTCTACAATATGATTAATGATATGCGGGTTCAGAGTAAGCTTCCTACAATTCCGCTTTCGCCCGAACTCTGTAAAGTGGCGCAGGTGCATATTGCCGATTTAATAAAATATAAGCCACAGGACAGGGGATGTAGCCTGCACAGCTGGAGTGGATCCGGTAAATGGACCGCCTGCTGCAATACAAAAGAAGTTTTCGGCATACAGTGTATGAAATCGAAACCCCGCGAAATTACAGGCTATAAAGGTGATGGTTACGAATTGATTTACTGGGGCGAGGATAAAGCCACGCCGGCTGATGCCGCAACCCTCTGGAAGCAGGTTGATGCATCTGCCGATATGATACTGAGTCGTGCCAAATGGATTGGCTACGAATGGAAAGCCATGGGCGTGGGTATTCATGATGGGTATGCCATTTTGTGGCTTGGTGATTCGGTGAGCTCATCATTACCACCGAAACCTGTTAATAATACGGTTGCGGCACCGAAAAAAACTGCAGATCCGGTAGTAGTCAAAACACCTGTGGTGGAAAAAGAAGCTGCCAGGCCTAAAACCGAAACCAGGCCTGTTGAAAATAAGGTGGTTGAAACCACGGTAAAAAAACAGCCTGTTGTCATTCAAAAAGGTAAGTTTTATGTTATTGCAGGTAGTTTCAAAACTGCCGAAGCTGCTAACGCTGAACTCAGTAAAATTAAATCAAAAGGATTTCCTGCATCTTATGTGGTTGAGGCCGAATCGCTTTTCCGCATTGCAATAGCCGTTTATGATACCAAGGATAAGGCCGA
>CAYNVK010000119.1:0-8576 GCA_964400395.1 uncultured Lentimicrobiaceae bacterium
ACAAAAGCCCTGTACGATTCGGGTGTTACAAACATGCGGGTGAAGTCGCGTACAATAAGTGTTATTTTATCGATATTTTTCTGTACCCTCAGGAAATTCAGCAAATTATCGCTCACTGCACCGGTAACAAACAACATTTCACCTGATCCGAAAAGCTTGTCGCGGTATTTTTCAAGTAAAAAAACCGAAGGGATTCCGAGGTTGGTGATATTCCAACTGCTGTCGATGGCAAATATTCCGCTTTCCAGTGCCAGGAGTTTGTCATTTACCGGCGACTGAAAAGCCTCTATCTGCATGAGCCCGTATACAAATTTTGTTTTTCGTACCAGGGTGTGCATATTGGCCGATACGGCGGCTCCTGTGGCAAGTATCATGCTTTCGGTAACAGCCGGCGATCCCGGGCTCAGTCGCGAAAGCGCGCCATCAACAATAGTTGTATTTACACCATACTGTTGCATATTGCTGATGGTTTGCTTCAGCCAGGCGCTATCAGGAGGACCGGAAAAAATTACTTTCCCTTTTCCTTTTGCCCTGGCGGTAACCAGCCTGCCCAGTGATGTGCTCCGGCTGCTTACCGCCATTATTTCGGCATCCAGTTGCTTTTCGCGATAATGCTTTTCGGAGGTGACAAAAATAAGATTTTCAAAAAGCTCAATTTCGGGTTTCTGCGTTAAGGAAACCTGGTCAACAGATTCACCATCAATACCTATGGATGTGAGGGCAAGTTGTTTCCCTGAATGTTCAAGCCTTTTCAGTATATAGTTCAGGCATTCCGTTTTACCGGTGTTCTTTTCGAGCCCGACTATCGACATACTCTTATATTGCAATATGTCACCCGTAAAAGGCATTCATCAGTTGTTTAATACGTTGTTAACTACTTCTTCGGATTCAACCGAGGAATTGTTTCTGATCTTACGCAGTAAGCCTTCCGGTTCGAGCGACAATTGATCGCCCTGCAACAAAGAGGCAACACCTTCGGGATTTTTTACGGATACGCAATCGGGGCAATGGCAATCGCTCGTGTAATCCTCGGGTTGCGAATAGGTTGTGATAACACCTTCGAAATTACGCAGCACCACTTTGCCTGGACTTTGCGAAATGAGGTAAGTTGGCATTACCGGTATTTTGCCGCCGCCACCGGGTGCATCGACCACAAAAGTGGGTACTGCATAACCGGAGGTGTGCCCACGGAGGTTCTCGATGATCTCGATCCCTTTTGATACCGGGGTACGGAAATGCGACAGACCCTGCGAAAGGTCGCACTGGTATATGTAATACGGGCGCACCCTTATTTTAACCAGCCCGTGAACCAGGTTTTTCATCACATTAACGCAATCGTTTACTCCACGAAGCAGCACAGATTGGTTACCGAGCGGAATGCCAACATTCGACATACGGTCGCATGCCAGTTTCGATTCAGGTGTGATTTCGTCGGGATGGTTGAAGTGGGTATTCACCCAGATCGGGTGATATTTTTTGAGCATGTTTACCAGGTCGTCGGTAATCCTTTGCGGACAAACTACGGGCACGCGGGTACCAATGCGGATAATTTCCACATGCGGAATTGCACGCAGGCGCTGAATGATTGACTCCAGCATTTTATCGCTAACCATCAGTGCATCACCACCCGAAAGCAATACATCCCTGACCTGGGGTGTACGGGCAATATAATCTATAGCTTGCTGAATCCTGTCGGTAGGAGCCTGGCAGTCGTTTTGCCCTGCAAACCTGCGGCGGGTACAGTGGCGGCAATACATGGAACACATATCAGTGATGAGGAACAACACCCGGTCGGGATAACGATGGGTGAGGCCCGGTACCGGTGAATCGCCGTCTTCGTGCAGGGGATCTAACAGGTCGACCGGGGACTGGTAAAGTTCAAGTCCTGATGGCACAGCCTGTTTGCGGATGGGGCAATTGGGGTTATTGGAATCGATAAGCGACAAATAGTAAGGCGTGATGGCCATTCGAAGCGTTTCGAGCGACTTTTTAACACCTTCTTCTTCTGATGGCGTAAGGCGAATATATTTCTTAAGCTGGTCAAAAGTTTCAATCCTGTTTTTTACCTGCCACTTCCAATCATTCCATTGTTCATCGGTAGCTTCAGGGAAAAATTCTTTTCTTCTGTTTACAGACATTTGCGTTCTATTTTTATTGTTGTATTTCTGCCTTTTTAAGGCTTCAAATGATTTTAATAAGCTGTGGCTATTAACCGGTAGATTGGAACAAGCGGCTGAACCGGCATTTGATCACCGGATTCAGCCGTTTGCTGTATGTGCTGATTATTTTGAAGTAATGCACTCATTTGCCTGGCAATAACCTTTGGCAGGATTTATATTATGCATAAAGTTCAGTGAATACTTTTCGCAGGGAGTCGCATTCGCGGAGCAGTTGCAGGGTGATTTCGGCATGTCCTTTGGTATACCCGTTGCCCACAATCATGGTAACATCGCTTCCAACACCTTCGGCACCCAGGGCTGCCTTGGTAAAGCTGGTTGCCATGGAGAAGAAATACACCGTGCCGGTATCCTTAGTACACAGGATGCTGGTCATTTCGGTATCGGGGATGTTCACATTGTTGATGGTAATATCGCAAAGCTGTCCGCCGGTAATTTCTTCAATTTTCTCGAGAACAGGAACCGGAACAGTAGCATCGGCTGTAAAAATATGATCGCAGAAACCCAGTTCTTCGAGGCGGTGTGCGCTTTTCTCGCTACCGCAAAGGCCAATTACTTTACCGGTAACGCCGGCACGTTTTTTAGCTTCGTAGCAGCAAAGCATGCCCGATTTACCACCGGCACCAATAATAAGAACGGTATCGCCGGGTTTCACGAGCCTTGCCGTTTGTGCTGGTGCACCGGCAACATCAAGTGCCGACAACGCCAGTTTTTCGGGCATATCAGCAGGTATTTTGGCATAAATACCGCTTTCGAACAATATGGCTTTTCCATCGATGTCAACCTGGTCGACGTTTTTGCGGATGGCTTTAATTTTATCAATACGCAGCGGGGTAAGCGAAAGCGAAACCAGGGTAGCAATTTTATCACCTACTTTCAGATCGGTTTTACCTTCGAGGGCAGTTCCGATTTTTTCGACAGTGCCCAGCAGCATGCCTCCCGAACCTGTAACCGGGTTGCGGTGTTTGCCCTGTTTTGCAACGATATCGAGCATAATTTCAGCAATTTTGCTTTCGTCGCCGCCAGCTTGCTCTTTAATTTGTGTAAAGCTTGCTGAATCTACATTTAAGGTCTGAACATTGATCAAAATCTCGTTATCGTAGATTTCGTCCATGTTGTTATCAATTTTATTTGCCGGCTGTGGCAAAACGCCTTTGGGTTCAATTACGCGGTGAATACCGTATTTATTTCCTTTTTTCATTCTGTTAAAGCTATTAATGTTTGTATCAATTTTTTGAAAATATTATACCAGTCCGAGTATGCGACGTGCTTCGGCGGGAGTGGCAATTTCGCGGCCCAGTTCTTTAGCCATGCGTACCACTTTTGCTACGAGTTCGCCGTTCGATTTGGCAAGTACACCTTTGGAGAGATATACGTTGTCCTCGAAACCAACCCTTACATGTCCGCCGTCGATAATAGCAGCCATAGCGAGCGGGAATTCGTAGCGGCCAACACCGGCAACGGTATAGGTAGCATCGTCGGGAATGCTTCCGCGCATAAACACGAAGTCGCGCAACTCGCCCGATATGCCGCCGTTAACACCCATCACAAAATCGAAATGCATGGGTTTATTGATGAAGCCTTTCTTTTGCAGGCGCAGTGCCATATCGATCATGCTCTTATCAAATACTTCCAGTTCGGGTTTTATACCAAGGCTGATCATACGTTCGCCAAAGTACTTAATGGTGTTCTCGGTATTCATAAACACTTCGTCGCCGCCAAAATTGAGGGTTCCGCAGTCGAGGGTAGCCATTTCGGGTTTCAGTTCGGTGGGTTGCAGGCGTTCGTCGTTGGTCATTCCCACGGCGCCGCCGGTGGAAGGTTGTATGATAACATCAGGTATTACGGCCTTTATGGCAGTAATCATTTCGTTGAAACGGGCCTTATCCTGGGTTGGCGTTCCGTCGTCGTAACGAACATGCAGGTGGATTATACTTGCGCCTGCTTCGTAGGCTGATTTGGCTTCGCGCACAATTTCTTCAACGGTGTAAGGAACAGCCGGGTTGTGCTCCTTCAGAACTTCGGCGCCGCAGATAGCTGCTGTGATGATCAGTTTTTCCATGCAGAAGATGAATTATTTGTTATTACGCTGATTTTTTAACGGAACCACGCAAGTGCCGCTGGCCCTGCATACTACAACGTGCTGAACCAAAACATCAGCCGCCGAATCCGAAATATCGGGGCGTGGCGCAATCACTTTGCGCGCTTCGAAATTCATTTTACGTGAAGTATTGCCTATTTGTGTGATCTCACCAACAGCTTCAATATAATCGCCGGCATATACCGGGGCAATAAATTCAACATTATCGTAAGCCTTAAAAAGACCTTCGTCGCCATCATTTTGAATCAGCAGTTCAGTGGCTACATCGCCGAAGAGCTGAAGCATTTTGGCGCCATCCACAAGGTTGCCGCCATAATGTGCATCGTGCGAACTCATGCGCAGCCTTATCATCGATTGTGGTTTCATACTATTTAGTGTATTTCGGTTAATTATTTACTATAAAGTCGACAAAAATGCCGGGTGTATGCACATGTTCCATGCAGATGCGGCCGGTTTCGACCAGGTTTTCAACTTCAGCAATTACCAGGTCGGTAGCGGTAGCCATGAGCGGATTGAAATTTTGTGAATTCCCCCTGTAAATCAGGTTCCCTTCGTGGTCGCCTTTGTTTGCACCAATCAATGCGATATCGGCACGCAAGGGTTTTTCGAGCAGGAACTGTTTGCCGTCGACAGTAACTACTTCTTTACCTTCGGCCACCATGGTTCCGAGCCCGGTAGGCGTGAGAAAACCGCCCAAACCGGCACCGCCGGCGCGAACCCGCTCTGCCAGTGTACCCTGAGGCACAAATTCAACCTCCAGCTCGCCGTTATTCATTTGCTCCTGGGTAGCAGGGTTAGTGCCAATGTGCGATGTAATTACCTTTTTTACCTGCCGGTTTGCAACAAGCCTGCCAACCCCTTTATCGGGGAATGCTGTGTCGTTACAGATAATGGTCAGATCTTTCACATTTGCTTTTACAAGCGCATCGATAATCCGGGGGGGTGTTCCGCTGGCCATAAAACCACCAACCATTATTATTGAGCCATCTTTAATTTTTGCAATTGCATCTTCGAGTGGAATAAGCTTACTCATTTTCGTATTCTGTTTTTTTATGGATGATACACCCAGCACAATTAATCATTTCAAATTTTAAGGATTCAAGTTTTAACGCTTACCTGCCCCCTGTTGCTCTTTCTGCGCTTTGCAGCTGACAAATCCAACCAAAAAACGGGTTAAAAAACCCGTTAAATTTGGAAGTAAAGGTAGTAATATTTTATTTGCGCTCAATGTTTTTAAAAAAGTCGTGAAAGCCTTATCAATATTACGTTTCAGAGACATAACCGACGTGTTGCTTTCCATGATCTACTTAATTTTCGTCAGAGAATCACTTAAAATTCGCAATAAACAGATATAACTTACCGGGCATATTTAAAATAATATTTTTAATACTTAAATGCAAGATTTAGAATCAACTACTACATTTGTGGCAAACTGTTCAATCAATCCGCAAGTATAAGCGAAGATCAATTTGATAAATAAGCCCACCATCCGAATTGAACTGCTCCTCGAAAACTATCGGTTTGACTGTTATCGCAGCTAATGCAGGCTGCATCGAAATTTTTGTACTCAGGCAGCTTATCTTACCTTTGCATCGAAATTGATGAAAAATGGAAAACTGCCAGCCTTTTAAAAGTATAATACCCATACAGGTACGATTTAACGATGTCGACGTGCTGGGGCATGTATCAAATACCGTATACCAGAATTACTATGATGCCGGCAAGCTGCATTATTTCGAAGAGGTGCTGCCGGATATGGATTATATCAGCAAGGGTGTAATTGCAGCATCCGTTAAGATTGATTACCTGAAACCGATTTTTATGAAGACCCGCATCCTGGTTGAAACGCATGTGACTCATATCGGTAATAAAAGCCTGACCATGGAGCATCAGCTTGTTGAGGAACTTTCAGGAGAAGTTTTATCGACCTGTTCGGTTATACTGGTTTGTTTCGATTTCAAAATGCAGCAGAGCATTCCAATGCCCGAGGCCTGGAAAAAGCAGATTTTGCTTTACGACAAGGATGTGGTTGTAAAAAACGGATAAGCGGTAAATTGGCCTGTTATAATTTGAGCCTGTAATTTTATCCAGAAGTTATGTTTGGCCAGCTGCCGCTCTGCCATGCATCAAAATACCTGCCTTTACTAAATTTTACAAAATACGTTACCCGGCAATGCATATGGTTTTGCAGGGTAACTGGTTGAATTTTAAACGACTGATTCAAAAGCTTGTTTGCAATTCTCCGTTTTTTGTCGTAACTTAGGAAGTAATTACGGTCACTTTTTATGTTATTAAAAAATGGAGGAAAAATGAAAACAAAACAACCATTTGTACTGAAACTCCATGTTGACCATTTGATGATCAAGGTCCTCCTTGGGGTGTTCCTGATTGTGCTGATTACAGCAGGTTCAATTTCTGCTCAGCAAAATCAGAACAAAACATCAATTCCTAAAGATCAGAAGCAGCGACAGGAATTGATGAAGTCGAAAGGGATTAATGCCTCTTTAACCATTCTTCCTGCCGGGTTAATGGGCAGGCCCGAGGTGCGTGTTTCCGAAGTGATAGGAGTTTTGCTCGAACAGCAAGGCATGAATAATCTTGAACTCTGGAATAAAGCCTACATCCCGTTAAACAAACCACAACCCAAAGCACTTGCCGATTCGATTGGAAAATTTGTAAAAACACAGCCGATAACTACCGACTATGTTTTGTACGCCGAAATGAATGGGGAGCCTCAGAAACACCAGATCAGCGAGCTGCTTGGAATTGTAGTTGATAAATCAGGCGCAGTGGTATTTACTGATTTCCTGGGTTCGCAGGACGAAGTTTTTAAGCAGGTAGAAGATCCTGACCCGATGGGCTATTCCATGTTGCTGGTGCAGCGGCTCAGCCCGCAATTCGGGCTCAACGACGAAACTGCCAGAAACGCCAGGCCGGGTAAGATGGCGGATATATTAAACGAAAGGAGCGGGTTACCTCCCGAAAAAGAAAGAGCGGCTATGCCTGAACGCCAGAAAATGTTGAAGGCTAATTTTGCCCAATCAGGCCTGGTTGTGTTCCCGGTTCGTACCCTGAGCGGATCAAACAGCAAAGCTGCAACTGACGTTGTAAGGATGATCAACGACGCGGGCTTGTGTAAAGCAATGCCATCGAAGGATACATTACTGCTGAAAACACCGCAGAAAGATCCCAACGAATTGAAATTATTATGGGACCTGGCGCGTGATTTCAGGGCTTATGTTAAAAAGAATCCCCAGGATGCCGACTACATCTTGTATGCTGATTATGCCATGCCCGGCTATGTGCATTTTATTGTATGCGATCGCAGCGGCGAATGGGTTATCGCCGACTTACAGAATTCTATGCACCCTGATTTCAGGAACTTCGACATTAATACCATTGAGGGCTGCAATAAACTTGTGGTTGCACGGCTGCAGCATTATTTAAAAACGTCGGTAGCAGAAGAGGTGAAGGCAACCCTGCAGAACTCGGGCATTGATGCTGCTAACAAAAAGTTCGGTGAATTGCGGTCAAAAACTACAGGATATTACTTATCGGAAGATGAAATGAATGCCCTGGGGTACGAATACCTGGGAATGAAAAAAGTAGCTGAAGCCATAGCCGTTTTTAAAATGAATACAGCAGCTTTCCCGGAATCATTTAATACATACGACAGCCTGGGCGAGGCCTATATGGTTGCCGGAGAAAAGGAACTCGCCATACAAAACTATGAGAAATCGGTACAGCTAAATCCCAATAGCCAAAGCGGTATTGAAGCCCTTAAAAAGTTAAAGGCGAAATAATTGCCCGTTTGATTTCTGCCTTTTAATAGGCATTACAATCCGAAGATAATGAGGGATACAGAACAAATAAGAGACGTTTTGTTCCTGCAGGCGATATATGTAACGCAACTAAACAGGGACTGCTGAGAAAAAGTTAAATAGCAGTTTATCTGGGCTTTGTCTGCTTTTAACTCAATAACTCATACAGGAATATCCTGGCTTTGCTGCCCTCATCCATGCACGTTACCATCTTGATATCCCCCGATAGAAACACCGATGTGTGTAATTATTCGTTTTTCTGTCTTTGTTTTTCAAACCTATCAATTATTGTCAAATCAATTACAATACCCAATCCAATTCCTATTAAATACATGAGTATATCCCATGGGTCATACGTACTGCCAAGAAATTCAATTTTATAAAGTTGTAATATTTCTACCATTGATCCGAAAGTAAAGGTGATTATTGCACCTGTGATTCGGGCTTTATTAACTGGTATGTTCTTCCGTAGTGATA
>CAYNVK010000120.1:0-8535 GCA_964400395.1 uncultured Lentimicrobiaceae bacterium
GCCCCAGGTGACCCACTCATTCACGAAACTGAGGGGATTGTCTGCGTGCGGGCGCGAGGCCGCGGCGAGACGCACCGCGTATCGCACGACGTCCTCGGCGATCGGGACCTTGCGCACCACGCTGCGGAACCGCAGCAGGTCCTCGCCGGAAAAGACGTGTGAAATAGGGTCGGGGTCGGTCGTTGTGGTCTGGCGAACGACTGCGACTTCATCGTCCTCCGAGAGGTAATCGATCGAGACGTTGAACATGAACCGGTCGAGCTGGGCCTCAGGCAGCGGATACGTGCCTTCCTGCTCAATGGGGTTCTGGGTAGCAAGTACAAAGAAAGGCTCTTCCAGTTTATGGCTTACGCCGGCAATGGTCACGGCTTTTTCCTGCATGGCTTCCAGCAGTGCACTCTGTGTTTTGGGCGGGGTACGGTTGATTTCATCGGCCAGAATTATATTTGCAAATACCGGTCCGCGGATGAACCTGAAGTTACGATCCTGGTCGAGGATTTCGGTACCGATAATGTCGGAGGGCATCAGGTCGGGCGTAAACTGTATACGACTGTACGAAAGCCCAAGCACCTGTGACAAGGTGTTTACCATGAGTGTTTTGGCTAACCCTGGTACACCAACCAGCAATGCATGCCCCTTCGAAAAAATGGAAATAAGCAGGTTTTTAACAATTTCATCCTGACCAACAATCACTTTCCCGATTTCGGAACGCAATGCCTGGTATTTAACAGTAAAATCGTTAAGCGCTTCAGTATCCGATTTATATTGAATCATAGTGTAGTTCGTTAATCAAAATGCAGTGCGGCATACAGCACCCGGCCCAGGTGTTATTGTTTGGTAAAGGTCCAGCTATATTTGAAATTGCAATCTCTGAATTTATCGCCCATGCGTATGTATGCCGATTTCGATTTGGTCTGGATCCATTTTGCGATTTCTTTTTCCTTTTTGTTATCGAGGGCCCACTCCTGTATTTTATTGTAATCATCCTTCATGTTGGCTTTGTGTGGTTCGGTACGCAGCTGAAGGTAGAGGATGCGGTACGCCTGGGTTCCGTCCTCGGTGGTGTAAGGCACACTGTTCGAAATTTCGCCGGGTTTCATTTTGTCGATCACAAAAAATACTTTTGGGTCAAGTTCATCGGCTGCCAGGCGTGTATTACCGCTCGACTGGCTTTGAATCAATCCGCCGTTTACCTTACCGGGATCGTCGCTGTAAATCAGTGCTGCTTTTGTAAAAGTGAGCGAATCGCCGCGAATCAGTTCAGCAATGCTATCGAGTTTTGTAGCTGCAGCCGAAAGATCGTCGGGCGAAACTTTTGGGATAATAAGGATATGACGCACATTCACAAAATCGCCTTTGCGTTCGATAAGCTGAAGCAGGTGAAACCCGAATTTGGTTTTGATAACTTCCGAAAGATCGCCTTTGTTTTTCAGGTTAAAAGCTGCCGACTCGAATTCAGGCGCCATGGATCCCCGGGTGAACATTCCCAGTTCGCCACCCCTGGCAGCCGATCCCGGATCTTCGGAATACAACACCGCAAGTGTCGAAAATTTCTCGCCTTTCACAATACGTGCCCTTAAGGCTACCAGTTTATCATGGGCATCTTTTAGCTGGCTTGGGCCGACGACAGGCGTTTTAACAATCTGGCCAATTTCATACTCGGTCGGAATAATCGGGATGCTGTCGGCTCTCAGTTTGGTAAAATATTCCCTGGTTTCGTTGGGCGTCATTTTAACATTTTCAACTATTTTTCCCTGTGCCTGCTGCGAAAGGATCTCGAGGCGCAGTGGTTCGCGCAATTCATTTTTAAATTCTTCGAGCGATTTATCATAAAATTCCTCGAGTTTCTGCTGCGACCCGAATTGTTGAATGTAATAACGCAAACGCCTGTCGAGCTCGCTGTTCACCTGTTGGTCGTTAACCACAAGGCTGTCGATTTCGGCCTGGTAAACCAGCAGTTTCTGAAACATCAGGTTTTCGAAAATCTGACATTTTAAAGCCGTAGCTTCTCCTGGCATGCCCTGTGCTTTGGCCTGGGCATATTGTGCTTCCACATCCGACCAATATATCGGGTGGCTTCCAACCAGGGCCGCTATTTCATCAATTACTTTTGCATTCTGAGCTTTCGCCTCCATTACTGACCCGATCATCGCGATCAGCAATACCGGCATTAACATTCTCTTTATCATGAGCATAGGGAAATTACTTCTTGAATATTTCATATTTATTGCGTTTCACGGCATCGTTGTACAGATCTTCTTCCATCTGTTTCAGGAGTTCCGCTTTACGCTTGTTCAGCAAAATGGTGCGTATGTTTTCAGTTTCAAAATTCAGAGGCGACATGCTTTCTTTGCTTTTGTATGCCGAAATTGCAACGTAATACATGGTTGTTGAGTCCTTTACCTCGTAATACTTGTTTTTGCTCAGGAAATCCTCCTGGTCGTCGACGGTGAGCGGTATTTTACGGGTAAGGTCGGTAAACGCCATCCATGTTGTTCCATCGTTGATCCTATAATCGGCACCGTTTTCCTGGCAAAGTGTCTGTAATTTTTCTTTGTCAGCTTCGCGTGTGCTCACCAGCAGTGATTTTATTTTTGTGGCTGCAGGCGAATTTTTACTGATAATCACGTAACTGGCCAGTACTATATTTTCCCTGAGATGAAAATTCTCCTGGTTTTCTTTGTAATACGATTCAATTTCGGCCTGCGATACCACGGTATCCAGTTTTTGTTTAACCAGTTCCGATTCGTAGGCATAAATGATAAGTGAGTTGCGGTATTGTTCTATCTGCCTGGTGAAATCCCTGTTGGTTTCCTCGAGGTTGTCCTCGGCCTGTTTGAGTAAGAGCTCCTGCCGTACCCAGTTGTTGATGTAGGCGGAGGTTATTTCGGTGCTGTCGGTGGCGCTGGTTCCGGGAGGCACAACGCCTTGCAGGTCGTCGCGGTACAGGTACGAGTCATAAACCCGGGCAATAGGCTTATCATTCCTGGTTTCTTTACCGGGAATCAGGTTGCAGGCGCTTAATGCAGCCATCAGCAAAACTGAAATAACGAGATTGCGCTGCATTGTTCTATTTGGATTTGATGGTGTTAAATACGTCGCGGTTCACAATCACCGGGTATTTTGAACGTAATTCGGCAATCCAGGCTTTTTCGAGGTAGTTCTGGTATTCGGCTGTAATATTCCCCCTGATTTCGCTGAGCAATTTAGGTTCAGGCGCAACTACCCTGTGCACTTTAATTATCATGTTAGCTGTATCGGCAAGGGGAATAACTTTCGAAATCCCTGGTTTCCATTCGGTATCCTTCAGTAAAGGATTTTCGTCTTTCACAAATTTGCGATGGTCGATATTAACTTTCTGGATGGTGTCGTGGTTAAATTTTGCAAGCACTTGTTCGTCGGAGGCTCCTTTTTTCATCATTTTCTGAAGGCTCTTCAGGATGGAAGGATCCTTAAAGGTGATGATTGATGCATCAAGCCGGGTGTCCCACATGTAGTTGGTTTTGTTTTGCTCGTAATAGTTTTCGAGCCCGGCTGTATCTTTAATGGCTTTTGTCCACACTTTTTTATCAGTGAGGTCAAAAAGTAAAATGCCATCGTGGTATTCCGAAATCAGCGATTTGAATTCCGGGTTTTCGCTTTCGAGCTGGCTGTCGGCATATTGATACACAACTTCATTTGCAAAGCCGTTATATTGTTCCAGAACGTATGCAGGGATATCGCTTTTCTGGGTTGTGCGCTGGGTTTTTTCGAGACGTTGTGCTAAATCGGCTTGTGTGTAAGTTTTTGTGCCTATCGAAAACAAGTCCTTTTTAAGCCCTGCTGCCTGCGCGGCATGCCATTTCCCTTCGAAGATTGAGTCGGTAACAGTTTTAGTCAGTTCGTTAAGCGCAGCCGTGTTTTGTGTAAATCCGTATTTCTGTTTCACCTTGGCAATAAACGAAGCCTGAATTTCATTATTGCGGTCGCTTCGGGGCATACGCTGTTTTAATTCTTCTTTTTCTTCTTCAAAGCTTCCAACGGGTTTTTGGTCGACCAATTTAATAATGTGCCAGCCGTAAATGGTTTGGAAAGGCTCTGAGTATGCACCCTTTTCTTTGAGTTTTACAATATTTAAGGTGAAATCGGGCAACAGCCTGTTCACTCCGAACCAGGGTAACATACCGCCTTTGCCAGAGGTGGATAAATCATCGGAGAATATTTTGGCTACATCGCCGAAATCGTTGCCTTCTTTCAATAATTTATACGCCAGGTTTGCCGAATCGGCTACTTTCAGCGAATCGTCGAGGCTTGCTTTTGGCGGATATATCATGTAGATGTGGGCCAGTTGAACTTTGCCAATCGCCGGGATTTTATCAGTAACTTTTATCAGGTGATAGCCAAAATCGGAGCGTACCGGCATGGTAACTTCATTTACTTTGGCATTATACACGGCTGCTTCGAAGGGGTAAACCATATCGAAAGCTGTGAAATAACCAAGATCGCCATAGTTCCCTTTTATTTTGCGGCCATTGGCATCGCGGTCTTTTGCCGAGGGATCTTCGGATGCTTCTGCAGCAACTTTGCCAAAATCTTCTCCTTTTACGATGCGTTTACGCAACTGCATAATTTTATTCCAGGCTGCAAGTGTATCGGCTGCCGATGCCAGTTTTTCAACACGGATTAAAATATGGCTGGCTCGAATATCGTACTGCAGATGGTCATACGCTTCGCGGATAATTTTTTCGCTTTCTTCATTATCCATCAGGTACGGCTGCGCAAGCTGTTTGCGGTAACCTGCAAGTTCGTCGCTGAATGATTTGATGGTATCCATTCCCAATGCCCTGGCTTCGGTAACTTTTAACCGGAAATTGATATACAGGTCGAGGTATTCGTCAAGCGCTTTCTGATCGGCATCAGGGCCATTAACATTGTTTTTTTCAAAGACTCTGATAAATTCATTCCTGGTAACTTTTTCGCCAGCAATTTGCAAAAGCACTGGGTCAGCCGATTGGCTAAATGCTGATAGGGATAAAATGCTTAATACCAGGGTGAGTGAAGCATTAAAAAGTTTCCGTTTCATAGTTGTATTGAAATTATGGTATGAGCAGCCGGGCATCGTACACCGGCATTGCAGCGTTTTTAAGTGATCCCTGAATTGTTAACGGCTATAGTTTGGTGCTTCGCGGGTAATGGTAATGTCGTGCGGATGGCTTTCGACCACGCCGGAAGCAGTAATCTTAATAAATTTGGCTTTTTGAAGATTTTCGATGTTTGCCGAGCCTGTATATCCCATGCCGGCTCGCAGGCCACCAATCATCTGGTGTATTACTTCGGAGAGTGCCCCTTTGTAGGGTACGCGACCTACAATACCTTCGGGTACCAGTTTCTGAATATCATCCTCGGCATCCTGGAAATAACGGTCTTTGGAGCCCTTTTGCATGGCTTCTATGGATCCCATTCCCCTGTAAGCCTTAAATTTACGGCCTTCGTAAATAATAGTTTCTCCCGGCGATTCTTCAACCCCGGCAAACAATGAGCCGGCCATAATGCTGTGCGCCCCTGCGGCGATGGCTTTTACAATATCGCCGGTGTAACGGATTCCGCCATCGGCAATTACAGGTACTCCACTGCCGCGCAATTCTTTGGCAACCACGTAAATGGCTGAAAGCTGCGGAATGCCTATGCCGGCAATAACCCGGGTTGTACAGATGGAACCTGGTCCAATACCTACTTTTACTCCGTCAGCACCAGCATCAACCAGCGCACGTGCGGCTTCGGCGGTAGCAATGTTTCCAACTACAACCTGCAGTTCGGGGAAATGTGCTTTAACCATCCTGGTGGTATCAATTACTCCTTTCGAATGGCCATGTGCCGTATCGATAACAATAGCATCAACTCCGTTTTTCACGAGTTCAGTAACACGCTCCAGTACATCGGATGTTACCCCTACACCGGCAGCAACGCGCAACCTTCCCATTTCGTCTTTGCAGGCATTGGGTCGGGCCTTTATTTTGCTGATGTCCTTATAGGTGATAAGCCCAACAAGCTTGTAGTTTTCGTCAACCACAGGTAGTTTTTCAATTTTAAATTCCTGCAGGATGTCCGAAGCCTGGTCGAGCGTTGTTTTGGTGCTTGTGGTAACCAGGTTTTCGCGGGTCATAATTTCGGCAACCGGGCGGAGGGGGTTGCGTTCGAATCGCAGATCGCGGTTAGTTATAATGCCTTTCAGTTTACCGTCAGCATCCACAACCGGAATACCACCGATTTTATGTTCAGCCATAATAGCCAGTGCATCAGCTACCAGGGCGTTCTCCTGCAAGGTGATGGGATCCGTGATCATTCCGCTTTCGGAACGTTTTACACGCCTTACCTCGGCAGCCTGCTCCAGGATGCTCATATTTTTATGCAAAACACCGATCCCGCCTTCCTGAGCGATGGCAATAGCCATAGTGGAATCGGTAACTGTGTCCATAGCTGCAGATACTATGGGTATGTTGATTTTTATTTTTCGCGTAAACCAGGATGAAGTATCTACATCGCGCGGAAGTACTTCCGAATAAGCAGGGATAAGCAGTACATCATCGTAAGTGAGACCGTCGCCTGCGAATTTATCATTATCAATGAACATAGCCTTTTTTTTGAATTTGCAAATTTACTAATTTTAATGGAAGTCCTTGTTAAAAAATCTTAAGGTTTCGGGTGTTATTAAGTGTCAATAATCCAATATGTTATAAGATTGTATATGGTTTTGTTCAACGCTTTAACCGGCAAACTTTTTTGCAAACTGGTTTTTAGCAGTTGTTCCTATCCCAGCCTGGTTTTCGCGCAGACAGGCAATAGTTTTCAACTGCAAACATTTTGGTATGAATTGCGGTGAATAAAGGTAGAAAAAGGGTGAAGTTCGGGAGCCGCTAATTACCTGATAAGCAATACCGTTCCGCGTTTGGTGTACGATTTGCCTTCTTTTGATTTATAGCTCAGCAGATAAGTATACATGCCCGATGGCGAATCCTGGCCGTTTGTTGTGCCATCCCAGCCACGTATCATATCGGTGGTTTGGCAAAGCTGCTGGCCCCAGCGGTTAAAAATGGTCAGGCTGAAACTCTGTGGATCGGCAAAAGCAGTATCGTTTACAGGCCGGAAAACATTATTGGCAACCGAGCCGGGATGAAATGCATTAGGCATAAAAATGGCGGGTTCCTTTAATATGCAGCATGTGTTCGACTTCGAAATTACTGTAGTCAGATTTTCATTTGCGACAACCCAGTAGCAGACCAATTTCCTGGAATCGATGCCTGTAAGCGGGTCCGTATATGAGGTTGCTGTCGGCGATGTTGTTAATACTTCACCAGCCGCAGGTTCCCCATTTACACTTCTATAAAGTGTATAATTCTGAACTCCCTGCATCCAGGTTTCGTAACTGTTCCATTGTGTTTCATTCTGCGCATCAGCCGAATTGCATTGCAACCAGATAGATCGTGACACATTGGATGATGAAACTTCGTCACCGCATTTGGTAACAGCCACAAATCGGTAGTAATAACTCCCGGCATGAACATCGGCGGTAAGATCATCAATAAAAGCGACCAGCGGTACAGTGCCCGTGTTTGCTGTAATAGAATCAATAACGCTGAAACCTGAAGTGCCATTGAGAGACCGCTGCAGGTAAATTTTTACCACGTTGCTGGGGGGTGTTATCTCGTAGCCTACGCGGATAAATTTATCCTGTTCAACACTCACCTGGGTGATGTAAACATCCGGAATATTTACGGCATTAAAAGCATGTACTGCCTGGCACGAAGAGGATGAGTATAATCCATTGGCACTGATTTCAGTAACAGAATACAGGTAGGTTTGCCCGGCTTTCAGGTTACGGTTATCGATAAAAGTGGTATCGGTTGCAGGCACATCAATACTAAGCGTATTTGAATTTTCGCAGCGGGTAATCCGGTAGCCACCAATTCCTCCGGGTATCGACTTGTACGAATTCCAGGTAAGCTTTATGGTTTTATCGCATTCATTGGGTTCTGCTGCATCCAGATGTATAGTTTGTACAAAAATATCTTTATATAGTTTTTGATCACTTTCGTTATTGCATTTGTCTTTCGAACGTACTACATACTTGAATGATTCATTGCAGGCATCGGGTGTTGTATGCGTATAAAATGCAGAGTCGGCTGAGGTTGTATGTATAGTGTTCCATCTGAATCCGTCGAATTGCTGAATGATATACCCGGAAATGGAATCGTTGATTATCCGGTCCCAGCTCAGCCTGGGATTAAACCCGCTGGTAGTTTGCATCAGGCTGACATTTACATTTACCAGGTCGGCAGGCTTGTTGATATCCGACATGGTTTGCGTGATGTAACCTGAAGATGCATCATCCAAGCCAGAGTTAGATACAAAAGAGACATGATAGGTAAACGGCGTAGGGGAGCAATAGGGATACGAAATGGTATCGTTGTATTCCAAAGGGGCTGTATGTGGCAAAACTGCCAGTTCGATATAAATCCCGGTTCCTGCCCTGCGTTCAATATGATAGGTTCCGGGTAT
>CAYNVK010000121.1:0-8500 GCA_964400395.1 uncultured Lentimicrobiaceae bacterium
GATGGTAGCTGGTTTCGATGATCTGGAACTTTCAATGATTGATTATACTACTCCCTATGTATTAGGAAATGTAAATATTACTGGATTTTCAGCTTCAGAAAATGAAAAACCCTCCTTTATATCGCCAAACCCTGTAAACGACAGATTGAATTTTACTGCGAAAGGCCAGAATTATAACTGGGAAATTTGCACCCTTGATGGCAGGCAACTACTCCATGGCCGATCTGAAAATGAATCGACAAACCTGGATATCTCTTATTTAAAACCTGGTTTGTATATATTCAAAGCACGCTATCTTAAAACAAATCTACTGACTTTCAACAAGTTTATCAAAAAATAGTAACCAATTACCACAAACTTTATGCGCAAATTTAACACAGTGTTTTTGCTGTTGCTGATCCTCATTTTCAAGACAGGCTACAGCCAGGACTTACCGAAGGGCAGTCTTGTAATTGTTGGCGGAGGACTTGAACCTGACAACAAAAGTGTCTTTACCCAACTGATTGAATTGTCGGGCGGACCGGAGAAGGCCGTTTTTTCAATAATTCCGTCAGCCAGTGGTGTGGCAACACAAACTTTCGTTTACTTTAGGAGTGAATTGATTTCCTATGGGGTGAAACCTGAGAATATTCACCTCATTCCAATTGCTATGGCTGACGACGACAGCACAAAAAATATTGATGAATCAACCTGGCTTAATAATGGTAATGACCTCAAGCTTGCAGACATGGTGCGGAAAAGTTCCTGTGTTTGGTTTAGCGGTGGCGACCAGTTACGCACTATGAAAACACTTCATAAGGCGGATGGAAGCAAAACTCCGGTGCTGGAAGCTGTGTGGGAAGTATTCCGGTCAGGAGGCGTTATTGGTGGAACCAGTGCAGGCGCTGCCATTATGAGCGAACCCATGATTGGCGCCGGAAACAGCATGGGCGCTCTTAAGCATGGTGTGATAACCGATTATAAAGGCGATGATTTTCCTGACAGCGACGGCGTTCTGTTGACCCACGGACTCGGATTTTTCCCGCTGGGAATGGTTGACCAACATTTTAACGCCCGGGCCAGGCTTGCCAGGCTTGTAATGGTTATGATGCATGAAAAGAAAACCGTTAATCTCGGATTTGGCGTAGATGAAAATACGGCTCTTATTTACAACGGAAAACTAAAAACACTGAAAGTTGCCGGTG
The DNA here is from genome assembly GCA_964400395.1 of uncultured Lentimicrobiaceae bacterium. GTDB lineage: Bacteria > Bacteroidota > Bacteroidia > Bacteroidales > UBA4417 > UBA4417. Next base: position 1,185 of record CAYNVK010000121.1, read on the forward strand.
CTGCCGGAGTTACCATGGTAAACACAGCGGAAGCAACTTTTTCGCAGGTTCAGAATCTCCCGCTTATTAAAAATGTAACGATCAGTTACCTCGATGAAGGCGATGTTTATGATATCAGCACTAAAAAAATCATACCTGCCGAAGGAAAGAAAAGCACCATAGGCAATGAATTTTACAACGTCTCAAATCCCGCCCAGGCAGGAATGTTTTCCGGATCGGCAACCAATTTTCTCAACCTTGTTACAGTTAACCTGATCGACAATAAAGCGGTAAACAAAGTATCCAATCTAAACTTTACCGGTGCGGATGCAGGCTTCCTGGTAACTTTCAGCAAAACACCCGAAAGTAAAGGCTTTTTCACCGATAAGCCAACTGGCAAAGACAAGTATACTGTTATTGGGATCAGGATGGATATTGAGCCTGTTCAAATAACCACAACACCACTTAAATAGCTATTTCAACTAATAAATAACAAACCAACCAAAACAAACAATTATTCATATGCGAAAAACTAACTTTTTATTACTGATGTTTTCACTTTTCATCAGTTCGCTATGGGCGCAGACTATTCCGGTAAGCGGAACTGTTACCTCAGCCTCTGATAAAATGCCAATGCCCGGCGTAACTGTGCAGATAAAAGGCACACAAAAAGGCTCAATTACTGATATTAACGGAACATACAAATTAGACGCTCCTGCTAATGCTACCCTTGTATTTTCGTTTGTAGGGATGAAATTCCAGGAAGTTCCTGTGGAGGGCCGCAAACAAATAGATGTTATCATGGACGAAGAAAGGGTAGATCTTGGCGAGGTAGTAGTTGTAGGTTACAGCACTTCGAGTAAGAAGCTGATTTCGGGATCTATAAGTACTGTTAACGAAAAAGAACTTGGAAATCTCCCTATCAGGACTATTGATGGTGTGTTGCAGGGAAAAGCCGCTGGTGTATCAGTTAACCAGAACTCGGGTACTCCCGGTGGCCGGAATGCCATTAAAATGCGAGGCGGCAGTTCCATTAATGCCAGCAACCAACCCCTGATTGTTGTCGATGGTGTTCCTGTTATTACAGGCAATTTTGGCCAGATCGGCTACAGCGGACAGGAAATTGATGCAATGTCGGACCTCAACCCTGATGATATTGAGTCATTCACCATTCTTAAAGACGCTTCGGCAACCGCAATCTATGGTTCCAGGGCTTCCAATGGCGTAATTCTGATCACGACAAAAAAGGGTAATGCGCAGCGTACAAACGTAAACCTGAGTACATCCTATGGCTGGCAGACCATGCCGGCTGAAAGGATTCCTCACCTGATGAACGCGGCCCAATGGAACGAATTTAAAGGAACCGATGTTCAGGGCACGGATACCGACTGGATGAAAGAAATCCTTCAGGTTGCTCCAACATCAAATACTGAATTATCAGTAAGCAGCGGAAATGATAAAACACGTTTATATATTTCCGGTAACTTATACACACAGGATGGTACCGTAAAATCAACCGCATTTAATCGTTACAGCGGACGTGTAAACGTGGATCATAAATTATTGAAAGATCTCACATTAGGTGCCGGTGTTTCAATGACATATTCAGTCAACCACCGTGTTGAAGGTGATCAAACCACCTACGGACCATTGCCAAACGCACTTTCAGAACCTGCCATTTACCCGGTTTATAATCCCGATGGAACCTACTACGAAGGCAATCTTCCGTATGCCAATCCTGTTGCCATCATCAATGAAACCAAAAACGTAGCCTACACCAACCGTAACAACGGTAATATCTATCTCGAATATAAATTCCTTGATGGATTCACTTTTACAACCAAATGGAGCGCTGATGTTTACAACCTTCGCGAGCATGAGTACGATCCTATTACAACTGCCCAGGGTAAAAAATACAATGGACTTGGTATTGAAGGAACTACTTACGTCAGCAACCTGGTTGGCAGCAATGTGCTTCAGTATGTTAAAACTGTAAACAAGGTTCATAATTTTGAAGCAATGGCAGGTTTCAGTTTCGAAAAATATGCCAGGAGAACTACCTATATTGAGGCAAGAGACTTCCCCAATGAAGATTTTCAATATATTACATCAGCCGGAACTATCAGGGCTGCAAGTGCAACAGCGCTCGACCGTGGGATGACCTCCTACTTTGGCCAGTTCAAGTACAACTACATGTATAAGTATATTTTTACACTTACCGCACGTGCTGACGGATCTTCAAAATTTGGTTCAAACAACCGTTTTGGGTATTTCCCTGCTGCTTCATTTGCCTGGCGACTTACCGAAGAACCATTTATGAAGAGCGTGCCTGTGATCAGCGATCTTAAAATCAGGACCAGCTTTGGCTTGACCGGTAATGACGGTATCGATGATTTTGCATCACTGGGCTTATATAAAGGTGGATATAATTACAACCAAAATTCGGGTATACAACCAACCCAGTTGCCTAATCCCGACCTGAAATGGGAAACCACCCGTCAGATTGGCCTGGGATTCGATTTGGGATTGTTTAAGGACAGGATAAGCCTTATAGCCGATATTTATTACAACAAAACAAGCGATCTTCTTCTTGAACGTCCCATACCACAATCATCAGGATTCAGTACCATTACTTCCAATATCGGAGATATGGAGAATAAGGGCGTAGAGTTTGTACTGAATACCCAAAACATACAGGGCGATTTCACATGGAATACATCATTCAATTTTTCGGCTAACCGAAATAAAGTACTGAAACTGTTCAACGGGCAGCCAATTACCGACCAGGGGCGCGGCAATAACTGGGTAATGGAAGGGGAACCTATCGGAGTATTTGTTGGATATAATTTTCTTGGCGTTGACCCTACAACAGGGAAAGAAGTATATGAAGATTTAAATGACGACAAGGTAATTACAACCGACGACAGGAAAATTACAGGAAATCCAAATCCTGATTATACCTTAGGTATGACCAATACATTTGCATACAAAGGATTTGATTTCTCATTTTTTCTGCATGCAATAATTGGAAACGACGTTTATAATGGTACATGGATGTATCTACAGGCGCCAACAGAGCTCGATCAACAAACTACTGAAGTGCTGAACGTCTGGCGTAAACCGGGTGATGTAACTAATATTCCCAGGCTTGCTGATGGTTTAAAATCATCAAGGTTTATTGAAAACGGTTCTTTCATGCGTATCAAAAACGTTACACTGGGTTATACACTTCCAAAAGACCTGCTTAAAAAACTTTGGCTGAAATCGGCCAGGGTTTATGTTTCGGGTCAAAACCTGTACACGTTTACTGCTTACACCGGTATGGACCCTGAAGTAAATTATTACAGTACCGATAATATTATTATGGGTACCGACTTCTTTACTTATCCGCAATCGCGTACCATTTTGGTAGGTTTAAACCTTGGTTTCTAACACATAAATCAGAAAACACATGAAAAGAAATATATTTTTCCTCATTGCACTGGCATTTACAATAATGTCGTGCAACAAAGTACTGGATGTTAAACCTACCGATAGTGTTGCAGCAGAAGATGCCATACAAAATAAAGCAGGCGTTGAGCATGCACTTATCGGGTCCTATCACGCGCTACAGGCTACCGGACTTTATTACCTGAACGCGATGGTTGTTGGCGACATAGCTGCTGATAACCTCACACACACAGGCACCATGATGGACTACAGCCATATTGAAAATAAGCCAATACCTGCTGAAAATTCAATTGTTGAAGGCATGTGGTCAGGCGCTTACAACGGTTTAAACTGTGTAAATAATATCCTTGTTAAACTTCCGGGTATTGAAGGACTTACCCAGGATGAGTACAATCAGTATGAAGGAGAAGCCCTGTATATACGGGGTTTGTTACACTATTACCTGGTCACCTATTTTGGTGGAGTGCCTATACAAACTCAGCCTACTCTCGATTTGAGCCGGATAGAAATTGCACGCAACTCCGAAGCTGAAGTTTATACACAGATTATTAATGATCTTACAGCCGCTAAAGCAAAGCTCTCCAAAACCAAAGTGAAAGGCCGTGCTAATAAGTATGCCGCTTCAGCTTTATTGGCAAGAGTTTATTTATCAAAGTTCCAGATTTTAGGCGACCAGCCATCAGCAAATCTTGCAATAACGGAATCAAGTTATGTTATCGATAGTGCTGGTTATACCCTAGCCACAGATTACGCGAGCTTGTTCAATCCCAAGAATAACACAAATGAATCCATTTTTGAAGTGGTTTTTGATGCTCAAAATTTCACTCGTCTGGCACAATACTATTTTTCGCGGAATTTATCAGGCAGGTATGAGTTTGCACCTGAAACTGAGTTAATTCAGAGTTACGAACCGGCTGATACGCTCAGGCTGAAAGCCTCTATTGCTTATGATACGGTGACCAAACAGCCCTATGGATTTAAATATAAGGATGTTTCGGGCGGAACCGACCATGTATATGTGCTCCGGCTTGCCGAAATGTATCTTATACGGGCAGAAGCTTTGGCGTATTCGAATGGAAGTATTGCAAGCATTCAGGCTGATATTAACATAATTCGCAAGCGTGCAGGTCTTGAAAACACCAAAGCTGATAATATTGCTGCGCTGAAACTCGCTATTGAGAATGAACGCCGGCACGAGTTTGTATTCGAAGGGCAACGCTGGCCCGATCTTGTACGAACCAAAAGGGCTGTTGCCGTGTTAGGTATAAATGAAAAATTTACCCTCTTCCCGATTCCGCTGAGCGAAATGCAAACCAATAGTTTGATGACACAAAATGACGGTTATTAATAAATTAATTAAAACTACGACAATGAAAAAACACATTATATATTTCCTCATGTTGCTCCCGGCAGTATTTATAGCGTCGGGATGCCAGAAATACGAAACGGGTAATCCTCCGGCAAGCACAGTTGCGAATTTCACCTTTAGCACGAGTAATAGTGGTAAGGCTCCCTGTGTTGTTACGTTTACCAATACATCCTTAAATGCCGCCGGGTATTTATGGGATTTTGGCAACGGGCAAACGTCAACAGAAGCTAATCCTACAGCAACCTATAATACTCCGGGTTTTTATACTGTGAAACTTACATGCACTGCTGTTAACGATGTTTATTATAACCAGCTTGTAAAAACCGCGGTTATAAATGTGAGGGATCCTAATGCAGGGCTTGCACAGGTTCTTTATTATACTACCTGTGCAACTGCAGGCGGAGCTGTGCACATGGTTGTTTTAAATGATGATGGTATTGCTCATGTTCAGGATTTTGCTACCGTAACTTTAGTAAAACCTTATGGTATTACAACAGATACAGCAAACAAAAAAGTATATGTATCCGATTATTCGGTAAATGCTATCTATCGCTTTGATGCTGACGGAACCAACCCGCTAAAAATTCTGGACGGTACCATCTTCCCTGCGCTTGATTCGCCCGAAGGTATAATGGTGGCAGGCGATAAACTTTACTGGGGGCAACCGGGAGGGATATATCGATCAAACCTCGATGGAACAAGTCCTGAACTGTATAAATCAACTATTGATTATCCGGCTGATATGCACTACGATCCGGTTGGCAACAAGATATATGCTGTAGTTGACATGGAGGATGGAACCGGTGGATATTTCTCGATGAACTTTGACGGTTCAAATCTTGTTAATCATATCCCGGGTGTCGACGGATTGGCCATAGAGGTAAACGTGGCTACCGGAAAAGCCTATTTCGCAGGTTATGCAGTTGCAGGTACAGCCATGCCTGACAATGGAATATACACGAGTAATATTGATGGCACACAGGTACAAAAAATTGGTGAATATGGATTAAAAGCTACCTGGGGTGTTGCTATCGACGATAAACGTGGCAAGTTATTCTGGTCATTTAAGAATTCAAATTACGCTCCGGATGGAAAAATTATCCGTGCTAACCTTGATGGATCAGGGAAAGAGGATTGGATTACAGGCATTAATCCACAAGCCATGCAGGCTGTTTGGATTAAGCTATAGCAAAGTAAAGAAGCTGCTCTCCGGAGCAGCTTCTTTAAAATAATATACTGTATGGGCAAAAAAATAATAACTTTTTCCTTTTACGTTTAAAAGCATATCAAGACAAAAATTCTTATATTCGCAAAACAAATAACCTTAAACTTGATTCTATGAAAAAAAATCTACTCTTTTTTGCAGCCCTAATGCTGCTTTTTGCTTTAAAAAGCTATTCCCAAGCTAATTTTAGTACTGGTGCCATGAAGGTGGAAGTTGGGAAATATGGTAAACTTCTGCTTTATACTCCCGATGATATAGAACAACTACATCGCGCTATGATTTTAGTCGGGACTTCACCAACAACTGTATATGACCATCAGAATGATGCAACTGTGGTAGATGCGACAACATTAGTTACTACTCCTGTTTTAAGTGATTTTGAAATCTATGCCGCTGATGACAATAGTAGTGGTGATCCTCTTCCTGCTGTATTGGTTAAATTAAATGCATACGGGTGGACAGACAAAGCCTACACTATAGTGAGATATAATATAACCAATAAAGAAACTGCTGCTATAACTGCAACAATAGGCTATGAAATTTTTCCTACTTTGAATGAAGAATATGGATTGGATACAGTTACATTTAACAATGATAAAGGAGTTATCCGTTATCACCGGGGGGTGCAACAACAAAATATGGGAGTGAAACTCCTTTCAGCCTCATTGGCTTCCCTATATTCTTTTGAATGGTATAGTGAATATCAGGTAGATGCCGATTTTTGGACCTGGATGAATAAAGGTTCTATAGAACCTAGACATTTATCAACTGTCCCTGACGGGGGAACGATTTCAATTACTTCGCAGGCTCCGGTTACTATAGCCCCAGGGGAATCATTCACCGTATATTACGCACTTGCTCTTGGTGCTGATGAGCAAACTATGCTTTCAAATATTGCAGCAGCTGAGCTTAAATATGCTGGGTTCACCACTTCCATTTCAGAGCGTCAACCTTCAGTAAACGGACTCAAAAACTACCCAAACCCTGTAAAAAATGCAACCAAAATCAGTTACGAGTTGCCAAATGACGGGTTTGTTAGTTTAAAAATATATGATGCTATAGGGAATGTAGCTGCTACTTTAGTAAATGCAAAACAGTCGGGCGGTTTACATACCATTGATTTCAATGCAAAAGATTTACCCCGCGGTGTATATAGCTACAGCCTGATATATAACAATCAGGTTAAAACAAGCAAAATGGTAATTGTGAAATAACCAAGTTAATTACTATAACCGAAGTCTTAACATAAAAGGGGCCGTCTCATAACCGAGACAGCCTCTTTTATTTACTACA
>CAYNVK010000122.1:0-8498 GCA_964400395.1 uncultured Lentimicrobiaceae bacterium
AGAAAAGGCAAAATTTGTTCAAAACGATGAAAGCCTATAGTTTGCTAAAATTCTGAATGAGTGTCAATACTTATTTTTCTCTACCCAAGATTTCTTCTTGACTACTTTAGGCGCATTGGGATGAAAACTCAAAATAAAGCAATTACGTTCGCGATACTTTTGCCCCCACTAAATGGCAGAAGTCAGCAGCAGGACTTTTTTTATTTATAACCTTTTTCGTTCAAAGCTTTTAATGAACCTATTTTGCATCAATAATAAACGGTGCGCTTTTCTTGCTGTCCATAATAATGAGCTTGGCATTGGGCGAAGTGGCGATGGCTTTTATCATTTCGTACTGCAGCTGTTTGTCGCTCAGGCCTGTACTTAGGATTTTCTGATAATCGGCAATTCCCTGGGCTTCCACGCGTTTGCGCTCGGCTTCCTGTTTTTCTTTCTGCAACACAAAAGTCATTTTCTGGGCATCCTGTTCGGCATTAATCTTCGACTCGATGGTGGTTTTTACCGAAGGCGGAAGGGTAATATTGCGCACCAGCAACTGCTCCAGCATAAGGCCACGGGCTTTAAAATCGCTTTCAATGGTTTTAAAAATCCTCGACTGAAATTCATCTCTTTTGGTCGAATATAAAGCTACTGCATCGTAATACACGGCGTTATCCCTTATTTTGGTGCGGCATATCGGGCGCACAATGGTATTGCGGTAGTCGGTGCCTATTTCTTTCAGGATGCGGGGCGCTTCGCCGGGCATCAGGCGGTATAAAACCGTAAGATCAACAATTACTTCCAACCCATCGGCCGACAATACCCGTATGGCATCATCACCGGTTTTATCGCCCTCGTCGTGCACGCCCGACATGGTATAATTCTGCGTGCGGATATCGAAAGTTACTACTTCCACCAGTGGATTGATAACATTGAGCCCGCTTTCGAGGATGTTGTTGTTTACTTTACCAAAAAGTTTCTGAACACCCACATACCCGGGTTCAATCTGCTTAACAGCCGATAGCCCGGCTCCGATCAGGACCAGGATAAAACCGCCTATGCGGATCATGCCGGTATAGGGTTTAATTGGCGAATTGGCACGTGCAGCAACAATACCTGCCACGATGATGATTATTCCAAGTACACTTAAAAACATTTTCGTATGGATTTAGGGGTTAAAAATCGGGTGAGTATTCACAGGGTAAATATACCAAAAATGGCGCAGCTGCAAATATACGGTGACAGCCCTCCCGTTATACATCATAAAGCCGGTAATGATACGATCAGTACTTCGCTGATCCAAACCTGTACAGCATCTGAACCATATGCGGCCCGAACTGTTTGGAAAGGAATACTTTTTTATACCGGGGCTGCATTTATCACGGAAGTATGTGCCCGGAAATAGTAATTTTGATCCAAAATCACATCTATGCTTATCGTTAAACGCCATCATACCAACCCCTATTTTAACCTTGCTGCCGAAGAGTATTTTCTGAAAGAAACCGATGCGGATATTTTTATGCTCTGGCGCAATGAGCCTTCCATTATTGTAGGCAAACATCAGAATACCTTGTCGGAAATTAACCTCGATTACGTGAAGGAAAACAACATCCGCGTGGTGCGCAGGCTCACCGGCGGAGGTGCCGTGTTTCACGACCTGGGGAACCTCAACTTCACGTTTATACAATCCAACAGGGGCCACACCCTGAACGATTTTCGCAAATATACCGAACCGATCCTGGAAGTGCTGCAGCAACTTGGCATCGATGCCCGTTTCGAAGGACGCAACGACCTGACTATCGACGGTCGGAAGTTTTCGGGCAACGCCGAAATGGTATGGAAAAACAGGGTGTTACACCATGGTACGTTGCTATTCTCGGCACTTATGACCGACCTGGGCCAGGCCCTGAAAGTTGATCCGGCCAAATTCAGCGACAAAGCTGTTAAGTCGGTACGGAGCCGCGTAACCAACATCAGCGAACACCTCAAACAACCCATGGATGTAATGCAGTTTGCCGATCTGATACAACAGCATATTACAGAAATGTATCCCGATGCCCGCCTTTATGAGCTTACCGATGCCGACCGTAGCTCCATCGAAATGCTGGCCGAAACCAGGTACCGCACCTGGGACTGGAATTTCGGCAATTCGCCTGAGTACAATTTCCGAAAGGTGATACGTACCCAACATAGCGGAACCCTCGAGTTTTGCCTCAATGTACGCAACGGTATCATTGTACAAACCCGTATTTACGGCGATTATTTCTCGCATGCCGATCCAAAGGAAATTGAAGATATACTCGCCGATATTCCGCACCAGGAAGACGCTATCCGCCAGGCCCTGTCCGCCTTCGACATCAGCAGGTATTTCGCTAAAATTACCGTCGACGAATTTGTGCTTGGATTGTTCTGAGCAGGATGCTCCGCGGGTTTTGCTATTCGATCATAAGATGGTAAGCATGATTCTGCAAGCGTAACTGTTTTTGCTTCCTTTAAGGCTTCGAAATGTAAAGCCTGCCAACTCAATTTTATGGTTTTTATATTCCTTACTGCTAATTTCCCCCTGAATTCACCGGGAAATCAGCTGTAGTTGAATTGTTTTTTTAATTTTATTCGTCTTTTTGCAACCCTTGCCAAATAATTCTGTCATTACAACAAAAAACACGGGGCCGGCCGCTTGAACCAGGAGAATTATCACATACATGTTAAACTGGTTGAGGACTGTAAATCCGGCAACCGAAAAGCGCAATACGAGTTGTACAACACGTATGCAAAGGCTATGTATAATATCTGCTACCGGATGATGAACAATGCTGACGAAGCCCGCGATATGTTGCAGGAGGGTTTCGTGGATGCCTTCCACCGCCTCGACAGCTTTCGTTTTGAGTCGACCATAGGGGCATGGATCAAAAAAATTGTAATCAATAAATGCATCAATGCACTCGAAAAACGGAGAATTACCTGGGCCGATGAGCCTGTTGAAAATGCGCAGCTTACCGATGATGCCGGCGATGGGATTGATGAAGAAGAACTCCGGCTGAGTGTTGAAAGGGTTAAAAAAGCCATGAACCATTTGCCCGAAGGAGCCAGGGTAATTTTTTCGCTTTACCTGCTCGAAGGTTACGATCATACCGAGATTTCGGAAATACTTCATATTTCGGAGTCAACTTCAAAAACACAGTTTATGCGGGCCAGGCAAATGGTAAAGGAAATATTGCTGAACATGCCAGCCGTTTAAAAGAATGAAAATGAAAAACGACAACTTAGAACAGTTTGTTAAACACCACGCGCAGGATTTCGATACCCTCGAAGCCCCGCGTATGGCCTGGGATGATATTGAAAAACATCTGCCGGAAGGACGCAAGCCGATGCTTACCAGGATGTGGCCTTATGCCTGGAAAGTTGCTGCCGCCATCCTCATTTTTACTTCATCGTGGATGCTGAAAGATTATACGGATCACAGGAAACAGGCAGGGCAAACATTTACCGCCTCCGAAATGGAATCAAATCCACGGCTGGGCGAACTTTCGGATGCCGAAGCCTTTTATACCACCAAAATCAGCAGCAAACAAGCCGAACTGGCTGCTTATGCCAGCCAGCATCCCGAAATTATCGAAGACCTGAAAAAGGAATTCAGCGAGATGGATAAAAACAAAGCTGAACTGGAAAAGGACCTGGCCCAAAGCAATGCCGACGAAAAAGTGATTGAAGCCATCATCCTGTCGTACCGGGTTAAACTCGAAATTCTCGACCAGATGCTTGCCGAACTCCGTAAATCAAAGGAAACCACACAAAAACCGGTTGAAACAAAATTATAATTGCTGCCAACGGGCGATAAAAGCATAATGCTATGAAACTCACAAAAATGAACAAGTATATAGTTTTCCTGATGCTTGCACTCGGTATACCGCTTGCCCTCAACGCGCAGACTTATTCCGAAAAACGCGAACAAGGCAAAAGTTTCAAACTGCGCGCGGGTATGTCCGTTCACATTATGAACAAATACGGGAATGTAAATGTGCTGCCCTGGGAAAAAGATTCGGTTCGCATCGAAGTTAGCATGTCGGCACAATCGAAACAAGCCGCTAAAGTGGTTAAGATTCTTTCGTCAATCGATTGCGAAATGATTGCCACCACCAACATGGTCAGTGCCCGTACCGTATTTTACGACAACAGCACAACATTCTGGAAAGACGTGGTTTCATATGCCGGCCAGGTAATTAACACCAGCAGTAACCTGCAAATCAACTACACGGTTTTTATGCCGGCTACAGTCCCGGTTAAAATCGAAAATAAATTCGGGAATATCTATATGGACAGTCACCGGGCTAACGTGGATATTACCCTTTCGAACGGCGATCTGCAGGCACACGATTTCAGCGGGAAACTAAAACTGAAACTCGACTTTGGCTCGGCAAGCCTCCAGGATGCCGATGATGCCGATCTGAATATCAACTATTCGGACCTGGCTCTCCAAAAGGTAAACACCTTAAACCTGAACAGCCGTTCATCAACTTTCGAAATCGAAGATGCCACGGTAATCAGTATAATGTCGTCGCGCGATAAGCTAAACGTAAGGACGTGCAACACCTTGAGCGGGGATGCTTCGTTTTCGAGGATCCGGATCAATACCCTCGAAACCGGCTGCTCCGTTACTGCCAAATACGGGGAACTAAAGCTTAACAGTATTTCGCGGAATTTCAGGTCCATTTATATAAAGTCGGAATATACCGATGTGTTCCTGGGTGTAAATTCATCATCAGCCTATGCGCTCAATATGACTTACGACTCCAAAACCAGCCTCAATATCGCGCCATCCATCCATAACCAGATGAAAAAAGAGACCCTCAATGCCAAACAGGGAGTTGTTCAGGCCAGTGGCAGCATTGGCAAAGCGGGTGGCTCGCCGGTTGACGTAAGCGTGAAATCCGGTTCTCTTTCGGTTGTGAATAAATAAAATTCTGTTGTAAACACGCTGGTTGATCTTGTTTCACGAAAGTGTGCATGGTTGATGGAGAAACTATGCCTGGCGACCAGCGATTTTATTACCGCAAATACGGTTGCAACATAAACATATACAGTTGTTTAACACAAATCAAAAAAAATTTTACTGGTTTTCCAACCCTTCATTTAAATGGCTGTCATTTAATATAAACTTTATTGAAACAATGAAAGCAATAGAAAAACCACAAGTTGTAGTTTATACCACCCTGTTGATCCTGCTTGCCCTTATCGCGCTTATTATAAGCATGTCGGGTTGCGTTAGCGAACGCATCGAAGGCAACCGCGACCTGGCCACGGAGCAACGATCAGTACTGCCATTCAGCGAAGTAGTTTCTTCGGGCAGTTTTCGTGTTACCATTATTCCTTCAGGCGAAACCCGCATACAGGTGAAAGCCGAATCGAACCTGCTTCCATACCTGGTTACCAATGCCAACGGAACAACGCTTACCTTACGATTTACTGATGGATACCGCATTCAAGAGCATTATCCGGTTGAAGTTTTTGTTTATACCCCGGTTTTACAATCCGTCAGGTTGTCGGGATCGGGAAGCGTGGCGTGTGGCAGTTTCAGCCCCGAAAGGATGTATGTTAATATTTCGGGCTCCGGTAATGTGACAGGTAATTTTATTACCGATGCACTCGATGCGGTAGTTTCAGGCTCGGGAAACCTCGATATGACCGGCTTTGCCACCACCACCAACCTGATGGTGTCGGGTTCGGGCAATATCAATGTGCCTCAGTTGCAACAGGAATCCTGTACAGCCTTTATTTCAGGCAGCGGCAGCATTATTGCCTTTGCATCCAACACCCTGAACGCTACCATTTCGGGCAGCGGGAATGTGTTTTACCTGGGAAGCCCGGCCATATCAACCCATATTACCGGATCCGGAAGTGTAAAAAGGTATCAGTAAATCAGTTAAAACAGAAAATGCGCCAGCAGGTCTGTAACTTCACACCCGGCTGTTGCGTCATAAAAACAGAAAATCAATTCATAATCTTTAAATTCTCATTTCCGTGAAACGAATTTTTACACTGATAATCATCATGTTTTTTGCGGGCACGCAGGCTTACAGCCAGGAGTATAGGCAGGCTGCCGGAATCAGGCTGGGTGGCGCCGGGGGTGTAACCTACCGCCGCTTGTTCGACCGTAACGTTGCCGGCGAAGTAATGCTGGTATCTCAAAACCATGGAACCTCGCTGGCTTTTCTTTTCGAAAAACAACGTCCTGCTTTGCTTTTCGACGACCTGAACCTGAATTTTATTTATGGTGCGGGAGCCCATATCGGCGGCGCAAATAATAACTGCGATCATTACGATTCGTATCCCTACGGTCATTATCATTCGGGATATAATACCATGCAGCTGGGTTTCGATGGATTTCTTTCCTTCGAATATATCGTTCCGCGATATCCCATTGCGTTAAGCCTCGAGAGCAAGCCCTATTTCGAGTTCTTCGACGATCATAACTTCGGGCTCCACCTGTTTGTGATTGCATTCGGGGCCAGGTACCTGTTTTAATGAAGCATAAAGTAATATGAACAAGGCAAATACATCGAAAAAATAATCAAGAATAATTTTAAAACATACTTATGAGAACGACCGCTTTTATACTCCTGCTTATTGCTGCTTTAATGGGCACAACCACCCAGGCCCAGGACACGCTCCGGCTATTCGGGCATAAAGAAAAACAGCAGACCCAGCCACAACCGGTACATGTCGAAACCTCAAACTCTTCGGACATACAAACCCTAACCGGCCCCGGGCACTCCAATGGATTTTATTTTGGTTTCCATACCGAATACTCGCAGGTAGCCGGCTACGATGCTTTCGGTGCCGGGGGAACACTGGCTTATATTGCCAACCATGGGCTGGCTGTGGGATTTTCGGGGAAAGGATTTTTTACCGAACCCTATGAAATGTTGCCGGGGTCGAACACAAGCCATGGCTATACCGGGGGTTACGGCGGCATACTCATCGAGCCTATAGTACTCCCCAGGTACCCGGTTCATGTGGCATTTCCCATATTACTGGGTGGCGGTGGTATTGCCCGCAGCATTATTACCGATTATTATTATCCCTACGACCATACTGATATGTACGTGGAGCATGCTGAGGCTTTCCTGATCGCCGAGCCGGGAGTGGAGATTGAATTTAACGTAGCCCGCTGGATGCGGCTGGCTGTGGGCGGAAGCTACAGGTTTACCACGGCACTCGATAACAGTACCTTCGAATCGAACCCTATGGATGGTTTTACAGCCGGTTTTTCATTTAAGTTCGGGAAATTTTAAAACATCATTTCAGCCTGGCTTCTTCAGGATTCGGGATATTATAAACTTCCTTTTGCCCCGGCAGAAGGAAGTTTTAATTTCAAATATGGCTGTTCATTTTAGCAGGTTCACTGTCTAAGGTATCTGCAGCTATTGCTGAACCGGATTACTGTTTACAAAACCGCATTTACCGTAATATTTAAAGTCAACAAGCCGGGTGATGATAAAAATGTAACTTTGCCCCATCGTACTATTCATTAAAGCAGTGCTTCAAAATCAATCCCTTCACCGGCTTAAACATGCTATAACTTCGGCCCTGCCCAAAGGCATGAAAACAGCCTGGTGGCTGCTTAAAATCACCATCCCGGTTTCGTTTGGTGTAATGCTGCTCGACTATTTTGGCGCACTTAACCTCATGGCGCAGTATACCGGACCGCTCTTCGGGCATTTAGGCCTGCCGGGTGTTTCGGCCATTGTGTTGGTTACCAGCATTTTTACAAATATTTACTCGGTGGTGGCGGTACTTTCGCTGTTGCAACTCCCTGTGCGCGAAGGTATCATTATCGGCACCATGTGCCTGGTTTCGCATGGTTTCCTCATCGAAACCGCCGTGATGAACCGTACCGGCTCCTCTGTTGTGCGTATGCTCGTGTTGCGGCTTGTTGGCAGCCTGGTAGTAGGCTGGCTGCTAAACCTGCTGATGCCCGGCAGCATTTCGCCCGATGTGCATGCCCTGGTTCAGCACCAGGAAACGTTTGGCACCGCTTTTATGCACTGGCTCAATTCCATTTCGCGCACTACCCTCAAAATATTGGTACTGGTAAATATCCTGCTTATATTCCAACGCATACTCGACGAGTTTGGCTGGCTCGGCATCATCGAAAAACCCTTGTCGCCGCTCATGAAAATATTCGGTCTGCCCCGCAGCACTACCTTGTCGTGGGTGGTGGCTAACCTCATTGGGCTGGCTTACGGCTCGGCCATTATGATTGAAGAATCGGAGAAAGGCCGCATGAACCGGCAGGATGCCGACCTGCTGAACCACCATGTTGCACTGTCGCACTCCCAGCTCGAAGATCCCCTGCTTTTCCTTACCCTGGGCTACGCCATCCACTGGCTCATCTGGCCCCGGCTGATTATTGCCATTGCGGCAGTTTGGATCCGAAAAGCTGAGCTTAAACTCCTGGAGATTTACGGCCGCAAAAAGGCGCTTGAACAAATCCGCCCGTAAGCGCCCGATCGAAGACC
>CAYNVK010000123.1:0-8408 GCA_964400395.1 uncultured Lentimicrobiaceae bacterium
ATTTTTCAATCCTGATCCTGGCGTCAACGGCTTTCAGTGTTTTCATATTTCCCATCAGCGGGTTGATATCCATTTCTGCAATTTCGGGGGCGGCCAGGCACAAAGCCGAAACTTTGGTGATTATTTCTGCAAAAAGGGATTCGTTAAGTCCTTCCTGCCCGCGTACGCCCTGAATAATTTTATAGCTTTTCAGCCGGGTAATCATTTCGGAAGCTTCATGCAGCGATACCGGTGCCAGTGCCGATTGAACATCTTTGAGCACTTCGATATAAATACCTCCAAGACCACAAAGAACCATATGGCCGAAGTTGGGTTCGGATTTGGCGCCGATATACACCGAATGCCCGCTGAGCATAGGTTGTATAAGTATGGCTGTTGTATCTTTTATCTGGATCATGCGATCGAATTCCAAGGCTACCTGGTCGAAGTTTTTCACATTCAGCACAACGCCACCAACATCCGATTTATGCACGGGGCCAACCACTTTCATAACAACAGGTAATCCCAGGTCAGAGGCGGCCTTTATGGCTTCCTCTTTGGAGGTTACCACTGCTTCGCCGGCGCGCGGAATTCCGGCTGCATCAAATATTTCCTGTACTTTTTCCGGATGCAGATAGCCATTTTCGGCGGCATCAATTATGCGGCGTATGGCTGGATAGTTTACATTGGGCTGTGGAATTGTTTCGGAAGATGGGGCAGGAGTGTTAAAAACTTTGCAGAGTGCGTTCCCGAAATTCACTTCATCCGGGAAATTAATACGTCCCAGGCCAATAAAGTATTCAATTTCCTTTTTTACATTTATTATTGAAGGAAGCACCGGGTAAATGGGTTTGCTGCAGGTACGCATTTTTTCATCCAGCAACTTATAAACATCATAAACTTCGAAAAGCCCCGGGCTACCGAATATCACGGCCATGCCATCCACCTGGTTAAAATCATTTTCGCAGGCATCAATAATGTATCCCAGTTGTTCGGCCGTTCCTGTTGCCAGGAAATCGATGGGGTTAGCTACCGATGAGCCGGGAAACAGTTTGGCAAGCAGTTCGGGATGCTCTAAGTGCGGAATTTCGAGCCCGCCGTTCGATAGCGCATCCGTTAACATTACAGCCGGTCCGCCGGCATGGGTAATGATGGCGATATTTTTTCCTTTCAGTGGTTTATGCATAAATATGCTTGCAACCGTTGCCAGTTCTTCGCGGCCATTGCAACGTACGATCCCGGCTTTGCGGAAGAGCGATTCAACGGCTACATCAGGGCTTGCAAGTGCGCCCGTGTGCGATGAGGCAGCCCTGCTTCCTGCAGCCGAACTGCCTGATTTAATGGCAGCAATGCGGCATCCTTTGCGTATGAGCGACGAGGCATGTTTGAGCAGCATCTCAGGCTTGTTCACACTCTCGATGTACAGTAATTTTACCGGCGAACTGGTTTCAGGATCATAGGTTTCGTCCAGGTATTTGAGCACATCTTCAACACCCAACTGTGCGCTGTTTCCCACGGAATAAACACTTGCAAAAGTGAGCCCTTTTGGGATGGAGGCTTCCATGATAAAAACTGCCGTAGCTCCCGAACCGGAAATGAAATCAACGCCTTTGGGATCTAATTTCGGAATGGGGGTGGTAAAAACCGAGGTGTGATGATGATTCATCATGCCCACGCAATTGGGTCCGATCAGGCATGCCTCATATTTATTAACCGTTTCAACAATCCTGTTTTCGAGTATGGCTCCTTCAGCACTCTCTTCGTGAAACCCGGCCGACAGAATGATAAATGCCCGGGTGTTTTTGTCCCTGGCCAGGGTTTCGACCGTGTCAGGGCAATATTTGGCGGCTATGGCCAATATTGCCAGGTCGCAAACAGGCAATTCGTCAACGCTTTTATGACATTTTATTCCCTGAATAATATCTTCTTTGGGGTTAACAACATAAAGCTGGCCCCCAAAATGATTGTCAATCAGGTTTTTTAAAACTTTTCCGCCGGGTTTTGTAATGTCATTCGATCCGCCTACAATTACAATGCTCGAAGGGTTTATCAGTTGCTGTGTTATCATACAATTATTTGGTTTTCAATGTTAAAGCCATCGAAATGCATAATGATGATGCACTTCCGGCGAAGGGGCGAAAGTACAAAAAGAGTATGAATCACAAAGCCTGATTTGTTACTGGACAGAAATATTTCAGTAACCTTCCTGATTTAGGTGGTAATGATGCGCTAAAAAATGAGAATGTTGTTTCAGCCAGGTTATTCTTCCATAATCGAAAGAACAACAGTTCCCGGTCCGCCGTGCACACCAAGCACCGGACTGCAGGCGTTTACAAAACGCGGTTTCTGACCAGTGAGGCGTTCCATTTCGGTGGCATACCACTGGGCGGTTTCAGGGTTGCGGACATGCGAAATGGCATATCCCCATATTTTTCCTTTCTCAACCAGCTCCGAGGCAACCTTGATCAACTGATTCATACTGCCTTTTTCAGAAAAGGCTTTTCCAAAAGTGATTGCTTTGCCCTGGTTGTCGACAGAAATGATAGGTTTTACCCCAAGCAGCTTCCCGATCACGCCTTTCGAATGGCTTAAGCGGCCGCTTTTTACCAGGTATTTCACCGTTTTGGCGCTGACAAGTATATGGTTTTTGTCGTTCCAGCTTTCAACAGCCGAAACAATTTGCTGATGCGATTGACCTTGTTCGATGGCTTCGGCAGCGCGAAGTACCGTTAATCCCAATGCACTCGAAATACGGTTGGAGTTTATTACTGAAATTTCCTTGCCACTTTGTTCGCTCACGGCCTTTGCTGCACGCTGGCTGTTGGAAAAGGTGCCGCTGAATGCCTTACTCAGGTGAATACCAATGGTTGAATTATAATGCGAACTCAGGTACGAATACTTATTTATAAAATCTTTGTAAGCAGGTTGCGAGGTTGTAGGGTATTGTGGTGATGATTCCAGCTGGTTATAAAACTGCTCGTTGGCAATAGTGGTGCGATCGAGAAAAAGAGACGCCCCGAACTGTAATGTAAGCGGAACCATGGTGATCTGGTATTTTTCGAGGATATCCTGAGGCAGATCACAGGTTGAATCGGTGATAAGGGCAATCGGCCATTTCCTGTTATGCGACATTTCCTTCTGCATAATCATATCATCCACTTTCTGGTAGGTGATGGATGCTTTTTTGCTGATGGTCTCGAACAGTTTAATGGGCTCGTCGGAGTGAATATGAATGCGCAGGCGTTTTTCGGAGCCGGCAACAACCATCGAATCACCCATATTGGCAATAGCATCTCTCACCGAGTTTTTGGTTTCACCCGGGTGCAGGTCGAGGGCAAGCATGGCTTCACAGCAGTAACGATAAGTGATTTCCTCGTGCGAGTCGGCCGGAACCTCTTCAAGAATCATATCATTCATCGGGATGGCCAGCCGGCGTATGGTCTGCCTGTTTTTAAAGAAATCGATCATACCTTCCAGAAAAAGCACGAAACCTTTGGCACCTGCATCAACCACGTTAGCCTTGGCAAGTGCTTCGAGGTGAAGTGTGGTTTCGGCCAGCGATTTTTTAGCAACCTGGAATGCTTTTGTGAGGAGTTCAACAAAATCGTCGATTAACCCTTTCATGGTATTGATAAACTCAGCCCACTCGCGGATAACCGAAATCATAGTTCCTTCAACAGGATTAGCTATGGCTTCGTAAGCGTAGGTTACAGCCTTTGAAACAGAGCGTGAAAAATTCTCGACGGTAAGGTTATCTTCGCTTTCAATTTCGTTGCTGAAGCCATACAGAAACTGTGCGAAAATGATTCCTGAATTGCCGCGGGCGCCTACAAGAGCCGCATCTGCAAGCGCAGCAGCAGCCATTTTAACATTGTTGGTCGGGATCGGGCAATCCACAATAGACCGCATAGTACTGGCAAGGTTTGTCCCGGTATCGGCATCGGCCACAGGGAAAACATTCATCTTATTTAGTAAACCCTGGTTTTCGAAAATACGCTGGGCTCCGGCCAGAAAGGCATAGTAGAAACTTCTACCATCCAGTAATTTAACAAACGGGATTGAATTTTCCAATGATGGAGAGCTTAGTTAGTAATAAGTATTCCTTCAAATGAGCACAAAACTACGGAATGTCTGACAAAAGTAGTGCAATTTTATATATCTGGTATTTATGATATATACTTTCGTCGTATTTTTTTTGTTAAAAGTTGCTAACATCTGCAACCGGGAACATGAGCTGGATCCTTCTAAATATCATTCTTTCAGCATAATGAACGCCTGTTTATTTCAACTTTTCGAAACCCGAAAAATCACCTTTTTTTATTTTTTTATTCAGGTCTTTAACGATGTTGGTGTAGCTGTCCCGGGCATTGCCTTTATACATGCACTGTAAAGGCGAGCTGTCCACTATCATTTTAATAAGTTCGTCAGCTGTAGGCGTTTGTGTGAGTTTTGCATATTCTTCGTAGGTAATACCCAGGAAAGCTACATGCTGGTTAATGCCCCGGTTATCGAGCCAGAATCCATTTGCCAGGGCAGTTGGATAGGCGAGTTTTTCGCCGGTGTAAACATCTGATACTCCCGGGTACGATGTAATACTCTTTTTATCTTCACTCAAAATTACAGGCACATTCTTCGAATAATCGCGGGTAGTCTGGTAAATGATCACACCTGGAACCATGGCATTGGATTGAACGGCAGAACCAGCTATTTTTTTCCCGGAACTGCAGGATGAAAAACAAACAGAAAGGATAACAACCGAATATATTAAGGTAATACCTCTCATGATCAAATGTTAATTTTAAACAAATTTATAATAAATTCATCCGGTCGCTCGTTTTGAACCCTGAAATATTAATAATTTTGTTTTTGTATTTGCCGGTGGCATGGTAGTTGGTCATTCGGGAATACAACAACAAACCGGGTACACCCGACTTTGAAAACAGATCAATAACCTGAAATTAAAATCATACGTATGAAAAAAGTTCTTTTTGCCCTTAGCGTTTCGCTTTTTATGAGTTTTGCTGCATTTGCCCAGAATGCTGCCCCACAACCTGCCGCTAATCCTAATGCGCCGGTGATTACCTTCGAAAAAACTACGCACGACTATGGTACAATTGCCAAAGGGGGTGATGGAACCTGCGAGTTCAAATTCAGAAATACAGGCGTCGAGCCGCTAATTTTATCAAATGTTACCTCTTCGTGTGGTTGTACCGTACCCGAATGGCCCCGCGAACCCATCCTCAAAGGCAAATCGGCTTCAATAAAGGTAAAATATGACTCCAACCGTATTGGACCTATCAATAAAACCATTACAGTTGTTTCGAATGGAAAAGAATCAACCATACAATTACGTATTATCGGAAGTGTTGTCGATAACGCGAACGGTGCCCAGATGCCACAGAATAACCCCGGATCGGCTCCGGTTGCACCACGCTAATTGTTTAGAAATTATTTACTGAGAGACTGCCAGCGTTAGGCAGTCTTTTTTTTTGCTCCGGTTTTTATGCAGTACAACCCTGGTTTAATATAGCAATATCAGATAGGGTAGCATATTTTTGAGGTTTACCCGGCTGGGGCAACTTTGTTAATAAATTATTCCGGCAACTAAAACCAAAGGATGGCGATTTTACGCTAATTTTGACACGTATGGAAGAAAACGAGAGAACCGATGCGCTGGCAGCGCGAAAAACATTCAAAAGACCTTCAGCATCAAGGGATCCATTCCAGGATCATGGCAAGTTGCCACCTCAGGCTACTGACCTCGAGGAAGCAGTATTGGGAGCGCTTATGCTCGAAAAAGATGCAGTGGCAGCTGTTATTGATATGCTGGTACCAGAGGTTTTTTATAAAGAATCGCACCAGGCCATTTTCGAGGCTATCACCATGTTGTTTCACAATAACGAGCCGGTTGATATCCTTACGGTAACCAATACCCTTCGCCAGAATGGCAAGCTGGAACTTGCCGGCGGGCCCTTTTACATTACACAGCTTACTTCGCGCATTGCTTCTTCGGCAAATATCGAATTCCATGTTGGGATTCTGAAACAGAAATTCCTGCAACGCGAACTCATCAAAATATCGACCGAAACTATCCGCAAATCTTTTGAAGATTCAACAGATGTGTTCGATTTGCTCGACGAAACAGAAAGTAATCTTTTCTCGATCAGCGAAAACAACCTGCGCAAAAAAGCCCAGCTGATGCCCGAGCTGGTGCACAAAGTATTGAACCAGATTGATAATGCCCGTAAAAACGATGGTGTTTCGTCGGGAGTTCCATCCGGTTTTATGGATCTCGATAAACTTACCGGTGGCTGGCAGCGAAGCGACCTTATTATTGTGGCAGCCCGCCCGGGTATGGGTAAAACCGCTTTCACGCTTTCGATGGCCCGAAATATAGCTGTTGAGGCCAAAAAAGCCGTTGCCTTCTTCTCACTCGAAATGACGGCCGATCAGCTGGTAGCCCGTTTGGTGGCTTCCGAGTCGGAACTTTCGGCCAGTGCCATCAGGCGCGGACAACTGCAAAATTTCGAATGGGAGCAGCTGAATGCGCGTATTTCGAAACTGATAACCGCACCTATTTATATCGACGATACCCCTTCGCTGTCTATCTTCGAACTGCGTGCTAAATGTCGCAGGCTCAAGGCGCAGTACGATATCGATATGGTTATGATCGATTATATCCAGCTAATGACCGGGGGCGGCGATAAAAAAGGTGGAAGCGGCAACCGTGAACAGGAAATTTCTACTATTTCGCGTTCATTAAAGAGTCTTGCCAAAGAATTAAATATACCGGTTATTGCGCTCTCGCAGCTTAACCGATCGGTCGAAACAAGAAGTACTGCCCAGGGAAGTAAGAAACCTCAGCTATCTGACCTTCGCGAATCCGGTGCAATTGAACAGGATGCCGACCTTGTACTCTTTATTTATCGTCCTGAATATTATAAAATTATGGAGGATGAAGAAGGGAATTCAACCGAAGGTAAAGCACAGATCATCATAGCAAAACACCGAAATGGAGCTACCGACGAAGTGTGGCTGCAGTTCATCAGCCGTTTTGCCCGGTTCCAGGATTTGCAGGGCCTGGGAATTGAAGGTATGGGGCTGCAGTTGTCGCCGAACAATAGTTTCGACCAGCCGATGAATAATACGGTTATCATGCAGTCGAGGCTCAACAGTATGGACGATGATGTGGACCTGGGTTCACCCGGTTTTTAAATTCCTGAATATTTTCAGTATCAGGTTACTTTTCCTGTAGATCAATAAATGCCGGAGCGGCTGAGTAACTGAACTTTTCGATGGAAATTCTTGTTCTCCCGGTAAAAAAATCCTGTTGAAGTCTGAATATTTTGGCTAATTCTGAAGGTATCAAAATTAGTGTTTGATAAACCCAACATGAAACGAAGCATCCTTATCCTGGTTTTCTTTCTGACGTTCACCCGTAGTTTTGCTGCATATCTGCTCATACCCATGGATCAGACGCAGAAAAACCACCTGAAAGCATACGGAATAGCTTTTTGGATGCTGCAGCAGGAAGCCGAAGTAAGCTGGTTGCTGAATTACAGGGGCGGAGCTTTCATGATCAAATACATAAAAGTTTTCGAAAATGAATGTTTTATCAGGGGAGTGTCGTGCGAAGTGATTGCCGATGCACAGGCTGCCTCTATACTGCAGGAAATAGCTGATCCGGAAGTGAATATGGACGAGGTGAAGCTCAACAAAGCCCCCCGAATTGCCGTGTATTCGCCTAAGAACAAACTCCCGTGGGATGATGCCGTTACCCTGGCTTTGACTTATGCCGAAATTCCCTATGATATTGTGTACGATGAGGAACTTATTTCGGGAGTGTTACCTATGTACGACTGGCTGCACCTGCACCACGAGGATTTTACCGGTCAATACGGGAAATTCTGGGGCGCCTACCGCAATGCATCCTGGTACAGGGAAGATGTGCGGACCAACGAGGAAATGGCCCGCAAACTGGGTTTTAAGAAAGTATCGCAGATGAAACTGGCGGTAGCCGAAAAAATCAGGGACTTTGTTGCCGGCGGCGGTTACCTGTTTTCGATGTGTTCGGCACCCGACAGCTACGATGTGGCGCTGGCAGCCGAAAACGTTGACATTTGTGATGTGATGTTCGATGGAGATGCCATGGATCAAAAAGCACAATCGAAGCTGAATTACGACAATTGCTTTGCGTTCAGAAACTTCAGCCTTGTGACAAATCCGTATGAATATGAGATTTCATCCATCGATGTTAATACCAACCGCGCTGTAAATCAAAATAACGATTTTTTTACCCTGTTCGATTTTTCGGCAAAATGGGACCCTGTTCCCACCATGTTGTGCCAGAACCACATGCAGGTTATTCATGGCTTCAGGGGGCAAACCACGGCTTTCGAGAAAAAGTATGTAAAGCCTGAAGTAATTAT
>CAYNVK010000124.1:0-1273 GCA_964400395.1 uncultured Lentimicrobiaceae bacterium
ATATCCTGTTCGAAATCAAAAATATTTACTTCAATGGTTAGGTGGTCGGCATCAATGGTGGGCCGGTAGCCGATATTTGTCATCCCTTTATACACTTGGCCGTTAATTTTCACCAGCGAGGCATATACGCCCTGACCCGGGATAAGTTTGTGGACGCTGTTGGGCTTGAGGTTAGCCGTCGGGAAACCGATATTCCTCCCTATTTTGTTCCCGGCCACCACTTCACCGGTAATGGAATAGTCATATCCAAGCAAGCGGGACGCCAGGCTCACATCGCCATCGAGCAGCGCGCGCCTCACCGATGATGAACTCACCGAATTGCTGCCCGCTGTTACCATCGGTAATTCGTCGACGGTGAAGTTGTATTGCTTGCCCATCTGCAACAACATGCCATAATCACCTTGCCGGTTTTGCCCGAAAAAATGATCATACCCTGTAATAACATGGCTTACATGCAGACTTTCGACAAGCACGTTTTTAATAAAATCGTGGGGTGTAAGTTTTGCAAACTCGCGGTCGAAAGGGATTACCAGCACCGCGTTAACGCCGGCCAGCTCGAAGCGTTCCAGCTTTTCGTCCAGGGTTTGAAGCAGTTTTACTTCGGCATGGTGCGGAAGTACCAGTCGCGGATGCGGTTCGAAGGTAATAACTACCGATTCGCAGTTTTTTTCGACTGCAATGGCCGAAAGCCTGCGGATAATTTCCATATGACCCAGGTGAACGCCATCAAACACGCCAACCGTTGCCACGGGGTGGGAATGGGAATTAAAATCAGAAACCTGGCGGTACACACGCATGGGCAGGAGAAATCTGTTTGGCTTGATTTCGGAGAAATCGAATTTTTATTTAGTTGAATGAAGAGGTTCCGGGCCTGGCACCCGGAAACCGTAACTTATTATCCAACCAATTCCTGTTGTAAGAGGTATGCCGCTATCTGCACCGCGTTGGTAGCGGCACCTTTGCGCAGGTTGTCGGCTACAACCCACAGGTTGAGGCTGTTAGGCTGCGATTCGTCGCGGCGGATACGGCCCACGAATACTTCGTCGCGTCCTTCGGCATATTTTGGCATGGGGTAAATGGATTTTTCAGGATCATCCTGTACTACAACGCCTTTGGTTGATGCCAGTATTTTGTAGATCATTGCGAGATCATAATCCTTTTCAAATTCAATATTAATAGCTTCCGAATGCCCGCCGGTTACCGGAACGCGAACCACGGTTGAGGTAACTCTTATCGAGTCATCGCCCAATATCTTACGGGTTTCGTTCAGCAG
>CAYNVK010000124.1:1373-8372 GCA_964400395.1 uncultured Lentimicrobiaceae bacterium
TTGGCAATAATTTTGGTATTCCGGTTCAGCAACGAGGCGTTTATTTCGGGCACAACCAGCGGAATATCCTCGTTCATGCGCCATGCCGAACTGTTGTCGATCACAAAAGTGCCGGCAGCGGCAAACAGGGGCGCAAATTCTTTTGAAACAGATGCCCCGGCCGAGAAGATAGCAATCTCCGGTTTCATGGCAATGGCATCGGTGATGCTCACGATTTTACGCGGCATATTATTGAAAAACAAATCTTTACCAACTGATTTTTCGGATGCTACGGGGATAATTTCCGAGATTTTGTCGAATGGGATGTACCGGGCTTCTTCCAGCACTTTTAACATTACACTTCCTACAAGGCCTGTGGCACCTACAACTGCAATTTTCATATACCTGTGTGTGTTTAAAATGAACCCGAAATGCTCCGGCAGTTTCAATGTTATGAAACGACTATTAGGCTTCGTTTCATCGTTTTATTATCTTTACCAAAAAATATTTCAGGACTGCAAAAATACTACATTTACAGCAATTGAATGTCAATCACAAGTATTATGCGTAAAATTCTGCTTTTTATCTCACTGTATTTCATGCATGGCCTGGGCATGGCTCAACTTACGGATACTTTCAGCGATGGCGATTTTACATCCAATCCTACCTGGACAGGCGATGCTGCTTTGTTTAAAGTTAACACGGCGTTTCAGCTGCAGCTCAACGGAACTGCTGATGCAACGGCTGCGCTTGCTGTGCCCGTTACCGCTGTGCCCGAAATGGAATGGAGCTGTTATGTGAAGCTTTCGTTTTCGCCCTCCGACAATAACATGGCACGGATATACTTGCTCGCTGACCAAACCGATTTAAAAGGTCCGCTGAACGGATACTTCATTAAACTGGGTGAAAACCTCAGTAACGATGCCATTGAGCTGGTGAAACAAACCGGGACCAATACCAGTGTTATTTGCCGCGGTGTTGAAGGACTGGTAGCTTCTGCTTTTGCAATCCGGATAAAGGTGGTGCGCACTACAGGTGGTAACTGGAGTATTTATGTCGATCAGGCGGGTGGGTATAATTATGTTTTCCAGGGCTCAGGGGCCGATAATACTTATGCAACAGGTAGTTTTGCCGGCGTTTCCTGTAAATATACCAGCAGCAATGCCACCAAGTTTTACTTCGACGACTTTTCGTACGGCCCCTATGTGCCTGATGTTACGCCGCCTGAAGTACTTTCGGCAGCAGCCACGGGCAGTAACCAGCTTGATGTTACCTTCAGCGAGGCGGTAAATTCGGGTACAGCCTCCAATATGGCAAACTATTCGGTTTCTCCGGGTGGCATGGTACCGGCAACGGCTTATCCTGATGCCAACAACCCGGCTAAGGTGCACCTGTCGTTTAACAAGGACTTTATATCCGACCAGGCTTATACCCTCAGCGTGGCCAATGTTACCGACCTTTCGGGAAATAAAATGGCTGCTGCACAAATTGCGTTCAGCAGGCACCAGGCCCGATCTTTTGATGTGCTGGTAAACGAAATTATGGCCGACCCCACACCGGCTGTTAACCTTCCCGAAGCCGAATATATTGAATTCTACAACCGGAGCGCTTTTGCGCTCGATCTGAAAGACTGGACCCTGGCAGTGGGCTCCAGTAAAAAAATATTCCCCCAGTATATTCTGCCGGCCGGCGGTTACCTGATTTTGTGCAGCACCGCCTCAAAATCACTTTTTGAACCCTATGGCCCGGTGCTGGATTTCAGCAGTTTTTCGGTTACTAACGGCAGCGGCACCATCACGCTGAAAGATAATTATGGAGGTGTAATTCACAGTGTGGCATACAGCGACAGCTGGTTTATGGGGAGTTTTAAAAAAGATGGCGGCTGGTCGCTCGAACAGGTCGATCCTTTAAATCCCTGCGGCGAAGCCTTCAACTGGCTTGCCAGCGAAAATAATGATGGAGGTACTCCGGGTAAAGTTAATTCGGTGTACCGGGCCAATCCCGACCAGGTTGCGCCTGCACTCAGCAGGGTGGAAGTGATTGATAAAACCCACCTCAAAGCATGGTTCACCGAATCGTGCGACAGCGTTAACATGGCAAATACAGCCAATTTCACCATCGATAATGGTATCGGGCATCCGGTAAGCGCCATGGCCCAGGGCCCCGACTTCAGGATGGTGAACCTGGTGCTGCCTTCAACCCTGGCAGTGAATACACTTTATACCCTGAGCTGCACCGGCAACATTACCGATTGTGCCGGCAATACCCTTGTAACGGGCACTTCGGCCCAGTTTACAATTTATGTGGATGTAACGCCGCCCGCTATTTCGACAGTAAACGTTGAAAGCGCTACAAAACTTACCGTGGTTTTTAACGAAACCGTTGATGCGGTAACTGCAGCCCAGGTGGCGAATTACAGCGTAAGCCCGGGCTCCTTTTCGCCGGTTTCGGCTGCCAGGGACCAGGCTGATGCTACCCTGGTTCACCTGGTTTTCAGCCAGCCATTTGTAACCGACCAGGTAAACACACTGCACATTACCAATGTTGCCGATATTGCCGGAAACGTGATGGCTGCCGCCGATGTGCCTTTCAGCTGGCACCAGGCAGGGAGTTACGATATTCTGGTGAACGAAATTATGGCGGATCCTACTCCCCCGGTTAACCTGCCCGAGGCTGAATATGTTGAGCTTTATAACCGCAGCAATTACCCGGTGTACCTGCAGGGCTATACATTGCTGCTCGGAACCACTGCCAAACCGCTGCCCAATTATACCTTGCCTGCAGGCGGATATGTGATACTTTGCGACGACGGGGCTAAAGCCTTGCTGCAACCCTATGGAGCCGTGATTGATTTCAGTAGCTTTTCAGTTGCCAACGGCAGTGGCAGCATCACGCTGAAGGACAATAAAGGAAACGTAATACATGCGGTTTCGTATACCGACGACTGGTTCCAGGGAAGTTATAAAAAGGACGGCGGCTGGTCGCTCGAGCTGGTGGACCCGATGAATCCCTGTGGCGAAGCCTCAAACTGGAAAGCCTGCGCCAACGAAGTGGGCGGTACTCCCGGAACCGTGAACTCGGTAAAAGCCCCCAATCCTGATGTGTACGCGCCATCGCTGAGCAGGGTGGGAGTAAATGATGCAAGTCATATTACCGTATGGTTCAGCGAAACCTGCGATAGCGCAAATCTTCAGAATGCTGCCAGTTATACCATCGACAACGGCATCGGGAATCCAACGGCTGTTGTTACCCACAGCCCCGATTTCAGCTATGCCGATCTTACCCTTCCGAATCCATTACTTACCGGCGTTGTTTATACAATAACCTGCACCAGCAGTATTACCGATTGTGCCGGAAACCCGCTGCTGGCAAACAGTACAGCACGTTTTGCCATTCCGCTGGCTGCTGCTGCAGGCGATTTGGTGATTAACGAAATGCTTTACGACCCACCTGCAGGATGTGTCGATTTTGTGGAGATATTTAACCGCTCGTCCAAAGTTCTGGATCTGAAAGACCTGGTGCTGGCCAATTATGATACAATAAACAAGATCATCAGCGATTACAACGAGATCAGCAAGCAACCGTTCCTGGTCTTGCCGGGCGAGTATTTCGTTTTATCCACCGATAGCACTTCCATCAAGAAAACATACAAAACCACCAATCCGAAAGCATTTGTAAATATGGCGGGTTTCCCCACCATGAACAACGAAGACGGAGTGGTAACCATTTGTACCAAGAGCGGTGAGCCTATTGATGTAGCCGCTTACAATTCGGGCATGCAATACCCTTTGCTTACCAGTGTTGATGGGGTGTCGCTGGAGCGCATCAGCCCCGAAAGACCATCGCTGGATATTACCAACTGGCATTCAGCTGCTGAAGCGGTGGGGTATGCAACCCCGGGATATAAAAACTCGCAGTTTGGCATTACGGTTACCGATGCGAACGAAATAACCCTTACGCCTGATATTTTTTCGCCGGACAACGATGGCTACAACGACAATCTAACCATTGCATATGCTTTCGGAGCGCCTGGCAATAATGCCACCATTACCATTTTTGATGCCAACGGGCGTCTGGTACGCAACCTGGTGAATCACGAATTATGTGGCACCAGCGGGGCTTTTAGCTGGGATGGCATTACTAACGACAGAACTAAAGCTCTTATCGGAAGGTATATTGTTTACATTGAAATTTTCGATATGAACGGCAGTATAAAAAAGTATAAGAAGTCGGCGGTGCTGGGAGGGCGGTTGTAGCATGTAAGCCAAATGCCACTGAGAGAACAGGCAAGTTTGCTTCCTGAACTAATACACGGGAAATCCGGATTGAATTATAGATAACAGTGCGGATTTCCTGTTTTACCCGGTTGTCAGATCACAGATTTTTCCTGCAACGCGAAAAATTCGAAATCCTTTAAAACGGTTTCGAGCAATTGCTTATCATTCATATCGCTGCTTATCCCCGTTACTTTTTTGATATGTACGGCCATTTGGTCCCCTAACTGCCCATCCCATCGATGGCGTTGTTTATAAAGCACCTTTTTCAGAAGCTGAATATCCTGGTCAGTGAGTGTGACTACTTCGCTGAAAACCGGCTGGTAGTTTTCGTCTTTTTTTACCGGCACCAGTTCTTTAAGGCTTGTACGTTCTTTTAGCC
Organism: uncultured Lentimicrobiaceae bacterium; assembly: GCA_964400395.1. GTDB lineage: Bacteria > Bacteroidota > Bacteroidia > Bacteroidales > UBA4417 > UBA4417. Next base: position 6,009 of record CAYNVK010000124.1, read on the forward strand.
GGATTACGGTAGTGCCGGCCGCCAGGTCGCCAACCCGCTGCGATTTTTTAGTGAAAGCAATTGTGGTAACGGCAATGCTTCCCATGGAAAAGCTGATATCAATAAGCCTGAAAACCCATCGGAGCAGGTACGATGAAACAGAAGGGGTTGTGCCGTCAGTTTTCATCACCCGTATTTTCATCATCATTTTCCCGACGCTCTGCCCGTTGAAGAAAATTTCCATCACAGGATGGTAAAAAGCGATGGGTAAGGAGTAAAGCACCATGACCATGATTTTGCCAGTTGACGACATAAATGACTGGATTACAGTAAATATAAGCAGCCAGATGGCATATAGTACAAAATCGATTGCCAGTGCAACTATCCTGTTTCCAACACCTGCAACATCATATTTAACGGATACATTCTGGCTTGTGAGAATATCAAAATCGGGCATAAAGAGAATATATTTGATTACAAAAATAATTTATATTTGCTTTATAAAAAATCGAAGTATTTCTATTAATCAAATTATCCAGTTACTGTTATTATCACATGAAAGAAACTTCCTTTGTGACCAGGAATTCAGGAAAATGGAAGAGGATGGAAGAAGGGCATCAATTGTCGCCTGATGAAGTTGCATCACAATTTGTAGAGCTTACCGATGATCTTTCGTATGCCCGGACTTTTTATCCAGGCTCAAAAACTGAGATGTATCTGAACCAGTTGACAAGGGTTAAATTTCTGAACCTTTATAAGAATCAGAAGTTAACCAGGGGAAGATTCAGGAATTTCTGGCTGAGGGAAATCCCCGCGCTTGTAGCCGAACACAAACGTAAGTTTTTATATTCTCTTCTCTTCTTTTCCATTGGGATTTTTATTGGAATTTTTTCGGCTGCGCATGATGAAACTTATCCAAGGCTGATCATGGGTGATGATTATATGAACCGTACGATAGAGAATATTGAAAAGGGTGATCCAATGGCCATTTATAAAAGTTACGATGCATCCAGTTCGTTCCTTTTTATTACAACCAACAATATCAAAGTGTCATTTTTTGCCTTTGTGGCTGGCATAATGATATCGGCCGGCAGTATTGTGCTTTTAATAAGTAATGGCATTATGCTGGGAGCATTTCAGTATTTTTTCTACCAGAAAGGATTGCTGCTGACGTCTGTTCTTTCAATCTGGGTTCACGGAACCCTCGAAATAACCTCGATTATTATAGCTGGTGGGGCAGGTATTGTGTTGGGCAACAGTATTCTATTCCCGGGCTCGTACCCGCGCGGATATGCTTTCCGAAAGGGAGCCGCTGATGGAATTAAAATTGTGATTTCGCTGGTGCCTTTCTTTATTTTTGCCGGATTTCTCGAAGGATTTGTTACCCGGCATACATTTATGCCTGTTTGGGTGAGTAGTTCCATAATTATCATTTCATTAGCTTTTGTATTCCTGTATTTTGTCTGGATGCCATATCGAATATCAATCAAACAAAAATCAACCTATAAAAACCATGTATTATGAGCGAGTGGATTAACCTTCGGGAAGAACGCGATTTTGGAGAAAAATTCAATGCAACGTTTCAGTTTGCCAGTCAGAATTTTAGAAGCCTGAGCATTTGTTTACTTTTTCTCGGAGCACCTTTGATGATTATTGCAAATTTATTTGTAGCCCATTTTCAGACAAAGCTTGGAGTAGGTAATATGAATAACGCCCAGGGAGTCCGGGAACTAGTCTGGTACATGTACTTGGTAATATTACCGGTTTACCTGGTTGCTTATACCTGGCTCATGACTTTAACATATGCTTATATAAGTGAGTACCTTGCAGGGAACAGGGAAATTACACCCGCACAGGTATTCGGCCGGGCTATAAAAAAGTTACCTAAAATTTTACTTGCAAACCTGGTATCTACTATACTCATTATAATTGCTTTTTTATTGTTAATTGTACCGGGGATATACTTCATGATCGCCATTACGTTTATTCAGGCAATTATAATTATTGAGGAGCAACCTGTATTTAAAAGCTTTTCGCGCAGCATCACGCTGATCAGCGGCAAGTGGTGGTCAACCTTCGGGCTGGTTGTTGTAATGGGTATTATTTCCGGCCTTATGCAACTGATATTCACTATTCCCACTTATGTAAATGCGGCTATTAAGGTTTTGCATAAGAGCGCTGAAATGCTGGCTTTTGACTGGGGAACGATACTGACTAATATGGTTTCTACTGTTGGTATTACGCTGCTCTATCCTTTAATTTTCATTGCCATAGCATTCCAGTATTTTAATCTGGTTGAGCGTAGAGAAAGTCAGGGGCTGAAACAGCAGATAATAATGGCAAGCCAGCAAATTGAATCAACCCCCAAAACCGAAGGTGATTATT
>CAYNVK010000125.1:0-8368 GCA_964400395.1 uncultured Lentimicrobiaceae bacterium
CATGTATGGTGATTTCCGAAATGGCATGCCGGTTGAAAATGGGGACCAGTGCATCAATTTCGGCTGCCGACAGGTATCCAAGCCTGCATTTAACCGAGAACCGGAGCGGCATCCCCGTCATTGCCCCGGTAAGTATTTCATCTATCATTTCGGGATATGGCAGCATACCTGATCCTCGCTTTTTTTTGGCTACCATAGGGTAGGGGCAGCCCAGGTTCCAGTTCAGTTCGCCGAAACCCATGTTGTGGCATAGTACTGCAAAGCGCTTTATTTCGTCAGCATCCTTGCTTAAAATCTGGGGAATTACCTCTATTCCGTTTTCGCTGGCCTTGCCCAATTCCTGAAGTTTCCGGGCCGGAAGCTTCGAGTCGTGCTGTATGCCATTAAAAAAAGGAGTATAAAGTTTATCAACGCCTGCGAAATATCGGGTGTAAACATCACGGAATGTAACGCCGGTAATTCCCTGGAAAGGTGCCAGGTATATGCAGGGGCTCTTTGTCGACACCAATAAATGAATTGAATTTTGCTATTTCTTAACCATGCTGTCCAGGTATTCTTTCAGCTTGTTTTGGTTTTTTGCGTCAATCATCTTTTTCATTTCGCCCCGGGGTTTGTAGTTGTTGGCCGGATTTTCGCAATAGATTGCAAGCATGCGGTACGAGTTGAGTTTTAACTCATCGCGGTCCACTCCTTTCCCTTTCTGAAGCGCATATCCAGTAATGCAGGCGGCATACAGGCCGATAAGTTCACGATCATCGTTGGTAATTTTCCGCATCGACTCATCAACGGCAAAGGAGTAGTCAGAGGTTCCCTGCATCCATTTCAGGATAAAAGCTATAGCATTTTTTCGGTTTATGTTTTCCTTGTCGATAGGGGTTGTGTATACATAATCAGCAGCAAGGCTCACCATGGGTTCGGCTTTACGGTAATCGGCAGCTGTATTGAGTAGGATATTGTCGTACTGCGACGTATTCTGCGAAAAGGAGCTAACTGCCAATAACATCAGCAGGAGGGATAGAATGACTTTCATAACGTTGATGTTCAATTTTTTAACCATGTTCGGGCACATTTGGTTGAGACCGGTGTTATAAGGAGCAAATATAGAATTTATTATCCGAAAGCATGCTATGTGTGGTGTTTTGCCGCAAACTTCTGCTAACGGTTTTGTTCTGTTTTTGTATCCTGTAAACAAAAAGCGTTCCATTGAATCTTTATCAACGGAACGCTTTGTAAATTAAATGATGTGAAAATTATTTCTTCTCCAGGCTCCAGCCGGTTTTCAGGCCAACGATAAACCAGGCCAGTGAAACGGTGCCAAGCGCAAATATAGTATCACCTATTACTCTCAGCCAGCGGAAGGTCGACAAAATGTCGCTTTGCATAAAGTCAGCCGAGCGGGCATACCACAGGCCATGTTTTACACTTACCCAGGTTTGTGCGAGCCCAACCGGCAGCACGCTGATCAGTACCATGAGTGCCAGGCCGATGTTAATAGCCCAGAATGCGAAGCGGATATATTTGGGTTTCCAAACCTGTTCGGCATGCATGCTTCGCAGCACAAACAGCATAAGCCCGATACCAAGCATTCCGTACACCCCGAATAGCGCGGTATGTCCGTGTACAGGCGTAGTGTTGAGGCCTTGCATGTAATAAAGTGCAATTGGAGGATTAATCAGGAAGCCAAAGATGCCGGCACCCACCAGGTTCCAGAACGAAACAGCGAGAAAACTGTAAATCGGCCATTTGTAGTTTTGAATCCAGTTGTTAGTCTGCGATATTTTGAGCGTTGAATAAGCTTCGAACCCAATTAATACCAGCGGTGCCACTTCGAGTGCGCTGAATGTTGCACCCAGCGCAAGTATGGCAGTGGGTGTACCGGTGAAATACAGGTGATGGAACGTTCCCAGGATACCGCCCGAAAGGAAAACGATGGTCGAAAACAATACGTTGGAAGTGGCAGTTGCCGAGCGGATAAGATTCAGCTTTACAAAAAGGAAAGCAATGGCAACCGTGGCAAATACTTCGAAAAATCCTTCAACCCAGAGGTGAACCACCCACCAGCGCCAGTATTCGGCAATGGCAAGGTTAGTCTGCCTGCCCCACATGAGCCCGGCTCCGTAAAAGGCTGCAATGGCAACCGAAGCAACCAGGAACATACTCAGCAGGTGGCGGTTTTCGTCGCGTTTGGCAAGCGCAGGCCATATAGCGCGCCCCATCAGGAACAGCCATAGCACCAGCCCGATAAACAGGAATGCCTGCCAGAAACGACCTAAGTCAACATATTCGTAACCCTGGTGGCCGAAATAGAAGTTGCTTACCAGGCCCAGTTTCTGCATAATTCCGAACCACTGCCCGATTAATGAACCCACTACAATTACCAGTAAGGCGATAAACAGGAAGTTAACGCCAAGCTTTTGGTATTTGGGTTCGTGACCCGACACTGCCGGAGCCAGGTATAGACCGGTAGCCAGCCAGGAGGTTGCTATCCAGAAAATGCCGATCTGAACATGCCAGGTCCGCGAAAGCGAATAGGGTAGAAAATCTGAAAGCGGAAACCCGTAAAAGGCCTGGCCTTCAACGCCGTAATGCGCAGTTACAATGCCCATAATTATCTGAACGAGCACCAGCCCTGTTACCACCCAGAAATATTTCAGAGTAGCTTTCATCGATGGTGTCATCACCAGGCCGAAGAAGGGATCTTGCTTCAGCATTTCAATGCCTTCCTCGTGTTTGTTCGAAGCATAATACCAAACCAGTAAGCCGATACCGATCAGCAGCATGATCACACTGAAACCGGTCCATAAAATGAGTGAGCTGGTAGGTTTGTTGTCCACCAGTTCTTCAGCCGGCCAGTTGTTGGTGTACGAAATATCGCTCCCGGGGCGATTGGTAACACAGGCCCAGGCGGTCCAGAAAAAGAAAGCATTCATCTGGGCCATACGCTCGGGTGTTTTTATCGAATTAGCTGGTATCGCGTAGTTATCGCGCAATTTGTCGAGCGCCGGATCATTCATAAACAGGCTTGCATAATGCTTGCTTACTTCGGCAATGGCTTTTGCCCGCAAGGGTGAAATCACAAAACTGTTCGAAGCCTCATCGTAGGTGTTTGTACGAAGTTCCTTCTGCAGCCGGATTTTATACATCGCCTGTTTTTCGGCCGAAAGCGCTGCAAATGTAGTACTGTCGTTTTCGAGTGCATATTGGTCGAGGATGTAAACCGATTCGCGGTGCAGCCAGTCGGCCGACCAGTCGGGTGCTACATACGAACCATGGCCCCAAACGGTTCCTACTTCCTGTCCGCCAATCGATTGCCAGATGTTCTGACCATCTTTAATATCCTGGCCGGTGAACAGAACCGTTCCATCGGTGGTAACTACCTTTGCGGGAATAGGTGGTGCTTTCCGGTAAATCTCTCTGCCGTAATATCCCAGTACAGCAAACGAAATTACCATGACGCCAATAAAGGCAATCCAGAGTTTTTTTGTTGTCATAAGGTTTTTGTTTATTGGTTATGTGAATCGGGTTTATTGAAATTTGTTATTTAATCGATGCTGCAGTTTATTACAGCCGGGTGTTTTCAACGAAAGGGAATCTTTATTCCGCCATTTTCAGCGCTTTCGGATAAAGGATATTATTTTCGAGATGCACATGAATATGAAGGTCGTCTTCAAATTGTTCGAGCAGTTTCAGTGCCACCCGGTACGTATTACAGGCGTCATCCGGAATCAGGTAATTGCCGGTTAAAACATTTATTTTATCCATGGCGCCTCCGGCAAACTCGTGTTCGCCCTGCATGCGCGTGATTTCCGAAAAAATGGTCGACTTTACTTCGGCTGTTGCATTAATTTCAGCTTCCTTAATGGCCGGGAACAACACTTCTTCTTCATTTTTAAGATGCTGCAGAAGTTCGTCGTTTATTTTTGCAAATAGTCCGGCCACTTCAATTAGTTCAGGGTGATGTCCGCCATGTACATCGGCAATTTTTTGGGTGTAGAACAAAAGTTCGGGGAGGTTCTTTAAAACAAATTTATGGTGTGTGTTCACGATATAATCGCTCAGGAATACCAGGTTCCAATCCTTGAAGTTTAAATTTGTGGGTGATGGAGTTTGTGCAAGTTCCTGTAATTTAGCTGAAAGCTCGCTTTCGTTGGCGCCGGTTTCGAGGCAGGCTGTGGCCAGGCTTTTGTTGCCACCGCAGCAGAAGTCGATGCCGGCTTCTTTAAAAACGGAGGCTGCCCTGAAATCGTTGGCTACCATTTCGCCAATGGTAAGAGCTGTATTTTTTTGATCTGACATAGTTTTAAGGTTTAAAATCCGGGGCAAATATAAATATAAAATTTAATAAAAGACAAAAAGGTCTTTTATTATTGTAAATAAATATTTTGTACCTTTGCCTATAAATAATTGGAACAGTGTTTAACAAGGAAACAGAGTACGCGTTAAGAGGGCTGGTGTATATTCAGGCTCAGAACAGCCTGGGTCGTAGGCCCGGTATACTGGAGATAGCGCAGGAAATAGATGCGCCGCATTTTTATACAGCCAAAATTTTACAGCGGCTGGTGCGCCAGGGCTTTATTGTTTCGCAGAAAGGCAAAGGCGGCGGTTTTTACTTTGATACGGGTAAAGAAGCACTTTCGTTAAAAAAGCTGATTATTGCTACCGAGGGCGATACCTTATTCTGTGGTTGTGGTTTCGGGCTGAAAAAATGTGACGAAAACAATCCCTGCCCGCTGCACGAAAAATTCGCGCCCATACGTGAAGCATTGAATAAACTGGTTTCGGAAGAGAGTGTTCAGAGCCTGGCGATAAAGACCAACGCTGAAAAAGAAATGGTTATGCCCCGGTTGAAGTAATTTGAAACCGGGAATTCTGATAATTAAAACACATTTTGTGTAACAAAGTTCAGCATCCGGCTGCTTACCGCAATCCGTGTTATCATTGTTTTCCTTTCAGCAGCACAGTTTCGGCTTTCCCCTGGCAGGATATTCCTTCATAAATATTCGCATCGCATTGTTGAGCTTGTGTTTCAAGTGAAATAACTGATGTTGCATCCGGGTTCCAGATCAGCAGGTCGGCATCGGAACCAACAGCTACAACTCCTTTTTGAGGGAGCAAATCAAAAATACGGGCTGCGTTGGCTGAGGTTAATCCAACAAATTGTTGTAAACTGATTTTACCGGTTAAAACACCGTAGGTATAAAGCAACTGAAGCCGGTTTTCGATACCGCCGGCACCATTCGGAATTTTTGTAAAATCATTGATTCCCACATCCTTTTGACCCAGGGTATTAAAAGGGCAATGGTCGGTCGAAATTACATCCACAGTTCCGTCAGCACTGGCAAGCCAAAGTGCCTGCTGGTCCTGTTTTGTCCGGATGGGCGGGCTGATTACATATTTCAGAGCATCGGGCAGGGGTTTTGAATACACGCTTTCGTCGAGCAGAAGATATTGCGGGCAGGTTTCGCAAAACAACGGAAGGCCTTCTTTTTTGGCAGCCCTGATATATTCAATTGATTTGGCGGTTGATGTATGAACGAAATAGGTTTTACACCCGGTTTTGCGGCAGAGATCAATTACTTTTCGAACCGATTCCGATTCAGTTGCAGCTGGTCGCGAAAGGGCATGATATAAAGGAGTCGTTTTTCCTTCGCTCAGGAAATTTTGCTGGTTTTTCAAAATTTCATCACCTTCCTCGCAATGTACCAGCACAGTGGCATGGAGCGATGCGGCGGTTTGCATCACTTTTTCGAGCTCATCGTATTCAATAGCTATACTGCCTTTATAGGCCAGGTAAACCTTAAAAGATTTTATGCCCACTTCGTTTACACACCATTGCATTTGCTCAGGTATGGAATCGTTGTACCAGGTGATTCCCATATGCAGGGTATAGTCCAGCAGGCAGTTATTGGATTCTTTAAGCCTGAGGGTAAGCGCTTTTACCAGGGATTCGCCCCGGGCTGGCGTTACAAAATCGATCACGAAAGTGGTGCCTCCCGCAAGAGCAGCTTTGCTTCCGCTGATAAAATCGTCGCACGAGGGACCTGCCGGTGTTGGCAACTGAAGGTGAACATGCGGATCGATACCTCCGGGTAAAATTAATTTTCCTTTTGCATCTATAATTTTACTGCCAGGAAAGGCTGATGGCTGTATTTTGCCAATTTCGGCAATCGTTCCGTTTTTAACCAGGATGTCAGCTTCGAAAGTAGTTTCGCTGTTAACAATGGTTCCGTTTAAAATAAGGAGTTGGTCCATGATGAAATTTGTTAACGTAGATGTGCAGCTACAGGAGTGTCTGCACACCCGCAGGGTCCTATTAGATACCCGAAGGGTGTAAATACTTGTGACCGGAGGGTGTCTGACACTACTATGCTTGTACCCTTTTTGTAAAAGCAGTGCGCTTTTCCAGTGTCAGACACCCTGCGGGTGTGCAGACACCAAGGATTTTTCAAACAGGCCTTCGGGATTTTTTTCGAAGCCAAGTTTCGAAAGATAGGTGGAGTATTTTTCGCTTCTGCCTTCGGCAATTACTTTTGTGAAACCATCGTTAATAAATCGGTTCCGAAGCCGCAGGTAAATATATTTCCCGTTTTTAAAATCGCGGTATTCGGGTAACACGAAGTCGAGACCCACCGAAAGACAGTGATTTTCTTTACGATGTGCCAGGAAAACTCCGGCAACAGCCATGTTGCGCAGCACGAAGAAACTTACGGTATTCAACTCCGGCTGGTAGGTAAAACCCGGGAAGAAATGTTGTATGTCCTTTTCGTGAAACTGCAGGAAACGCAACAGGTACCGGTTGTCGGCCCTGACTTCAAGAATTTCGAAGACTTCTTTTTTTGAATAAATGGTGTACAGGTAATAAATGTCGACCAAAGCAATAAAGGCATTCAGGAAACCTACAGGCAGGGCGCCGATCAGGAATCCGTAAGTTGAAAAGGTTAATGCGCCTGCAAGGTTAATCCACCTGAATTTCAGGATGGAACTCATCATCATTGATATGGCGATGGTGGCTGAGGCAAAGTACCCGATCCACTGTAAAAGAGATATTTCCATAGGGTTTGTTGGGGAGGGAGAATTTATGATTGACGATTGATGATTTACGATTTACGATTGGGGGAATTGGTGATTTACGAATGATGAAGAGTTACAAATTGCTGAGTGCAAATAACCGCCTTGCGGGTTATGAAACTTCCGCAAACTGGCTTGGCACTTTAATTGTAAATTCCTGCCTTACTGTGTCAGCAGGCAGGGCACCTCGTAAATCGTACCTGGCAAACATTTGCCCCCGATTGGCCGGCAAAATTAGGTTAAAATTCTTCCGTTACCTCATTTTCGCCCAAAGTCTTTCGGCCTGTATTTTTGCGGAGGCCAGGATTTTTTCTTCGTCAACCGTGAGCAAATGTTGGTTTTCGACCACCAGTTTACCTTGTGAAATTACATGCTGAATATGGCGCGAGTCGAGCCCGAACACAAAATGACCTAAGAAATTTCCCTGGTTGAAAGGTGTGGGCGAATCATAATCCAGCACCACCAGGTTATTCGGGCCATGACCTTTAAAACCATTATTATTCAGGTATTTGTCGGCATTTCGGAAACGCTGGTACACGCTGTCGTACCCAATGGTATCGAAATTCTGACCCACAAAAAATGCGGCTTTGGCACTTCGGAGCATATCGCTGTGCATACCATCAGTGCCCATCATTATGTTATTGCCAAGGCCAGCAGCATTAAAAAATCCAACCTTGTTGTTGAGGTTACTTTCGGTATTCTGAACCACCCATACAGGGCTTGCCGCGATAATTTCTTTTTCTTTTTCGCTGAGATGAAGGCAGTGACCCAGGATTGTTTTGGGCGACGAAAGCGCGCCTGCTTTTTGCAAACGTTCAATTACCCGCATTCCGTAATTTTCAACACAATGATCCTGGTCGCTTTGGGCTTCGGCTACATGAATGTGGATGCCGGTATCGAAATGCTTTGCAACCCGCACTACTTTTTGCAGGGTGTCGTCGGAAACAGTGAACGAAGCGTGTAATCCCACCAGGCCCTGGTTTTCCTCCAGGTATTCGGCCGTTTCCATCAGGCCTTCCTGGGCTTTTTGAGTGCCGTCGCGGTCGGAAATCTCGTAGCAAAGCAGGTGCGAGGCTCCCACTTTTTCGAAAGCGGTGGCAATAATGTCAAGCGAACCGCCAATGGCAAAAGGTGAAGCATGATGATCGATCACGAAAGTAACGCCATTTTTAAGTGAAGCCATGGCGGTATAAAGTGCGCTGGCTTCGATCATTTCTGCATCGAGGCTTTTGTCGAGCGACCACCACACATATTCCAGGATTTCGTTGAAATTTTCGGGGTTTTTCTTTGGCGCACCCAT
>CAYNVK010000126.1:0-8344 GCA_964400395.1 uncultured Lentimicrobiaceae bacterium
CCCGCGCCATACATATGAACTAACTACATCAGCTCCTAAAGAAAAAGGGGATTTCTTTTCCTCTTCCTGGGCATTAACAGTAAATGAAGTTGTAAGTACCAGCAGAAGCACAAAAACTAGTGTTGAAGGTAGATTTGTTTTCATAGTCATTAATTTAAGTTTAACATCATTTAATTATTTGCAAAAATACGCTTTATTTGATTACACCCCCATCATTTTTCACTATATAGAATTATTTTTACTTCTTTTTTGATCTTACCCCCTATTTTTATTAATATAGATCCAATATTTTTGTGTTATTTTTATCTAATACCCTAAAATATACTTTCATACTCAAATCATCTCTAGTCGGTCACAATTTCGGATAAATTCGAAATTTGTTTTTAAAAGATTCAACCTTTCTTTGGGCAGCAGCAGGTGGCTGTTACACCCCTTTGCTCCAATAAAGTCAAGCTGCCAGGTTACCTGATTCATGTTTTTAAGAATCGTTACTCCTACTTCAACCTAAAACCCTAAATTTACACAGCTTAATTTATGACTATGCTGGCCGAACTCCAACAGGTAACAAAATATTACGGGCTACCAGGCTCGGATCAGAGTAGCAGGGTGCTGCACGAAATTTCATTACAAATAGCCGAATGCGAAAATATCGCAATTGTTGGCCCATCGGGGTCGGGTAAAAGCACTTTGCTTAACATCCTGGGAACACTCGATAGTCCAACCTCGGGAAGAGTACTATTAAAAGGCATTTCGGTGAATGACATGGATGAAAGCAGGCTTGCCGAAACAAGGAACAAAGATATTGGCTTTGTTTTCCAGATGCATTATTTACTGCCGCAGCTCACACTACTCGAAAATATATTGCTGCCTCTTTTGCCTCAAAAAGATAAAATTTTACAAAAAAACGCACACGAACAGGCTTTACAACTTATTCACCGGGTAGGGCTTTCGAAGCAGCTGCACAAATTCCCATCGCAGCTTTCGGGCGGTGAATGCCAGCGAACGGCTGTTGTTCGTGCGCTTATCAATAAACCACGACTACTGCTTGCTGATGAGCCCACCGGATCGCTCGATGCAGCAAATGCCTCGCAACTCGCCGACCTGCTTGCTGAACTCAATAAGGAACAAGGCGTTGCTATGGTAATTGTGACTCATTCCATGGAACTGGCAGGGAGATCAGATAAAATATACGGGCTGCAGGAAGGAAAATTAATTGCCGGAAAGCCTTAACATTCCAACAATACATTTAACCCTTCGGAAATAACAAATGCCGGGCCCGAAACCGGACAAAGACGAAAATAGCCATTCAACTAAAAATTTCAACCTGATTAAATTTAATTTCCCGGAAACAGGATTTAATACCCTTACCCATCAATGTCACTTACCAGGCTACTCATCCGCAATTTACAATATTACCGCAAATCGTGGCTAAGTATACTTGCCGGAACGGTTTTGAGTACCGCTGTGCTTACCGGTGCTTTAATTGTTGGCGATTCAGTCCGCTACAGTCTGGGCCGGCAGGCAGTTACCAGGCTTGGCAAAATCCATTATTCCATTCAGCCTGGCGATCGTTTTTTCAGGCAGCAACTGGCAGCTGAACTTGCCGGGCAAACCCGGGGCACAGTGGCTGCAGTACTAAAACTCGATGGCATTGCCGGCAATACCGATAAGCAAAAACAACTGAACCGGGTCGATGTACTTGGTATTGACAAACAGTTTTTAAGATTGTGGGATTCCGCGCCCCAGCTGCCTGCAGAAGACGAAGCCATAATCAGCAAAAATACAGCCTCCAGACTTGACCTGCATCCCGGTGATGAAATACTGCTCAAAATCCGGAAACAATCCAAAGCTTCGGATAATGCACCCTTCGTTTCGCAAAAAGAACCCCTGGTGGCGTTTCGGCTGAAAATTGCCTCAATAGCCGACGACGAGCAAATAGGGCGTTTCAGCCTGATGACAAACCAGTCAGCACCCTATAACATTTTTGTTAACCAGGCTGCGCTTGCCCGCAAAGTTTCACTGAAAAGTAATGCAAACCTGTTGCTGATTGCTGATCCGGCTGAAGGAGTTTTATCGGAATTAAAACTGGATTCGCTGGTTCGCAGATGCTGGCAACCGGAAGACATAGGTTTACAACTGGATGCACTTGCAGGCAAAAACACTTTTGAGTTCAGGTCGGATCGTATATTTATCGATGAAAACACAGCATCGGCCATACGGCAGTCCATACCTGGTGCCCGGCCCATATTAACTTACCTGGTAAACGACCTTTACACAAAAAGCAACTCCACCCCCTATTCATTCGTTACGGCGGCCGATTTGCCGGATTTCCCCTTAACGGATCATGAAATCGTTATAAATAGCTGGCTTGCTGCCGACCTAAAGGTGAAACCCGGCGACTCCTTGGGACTGAAATATTACAGAATGGGTGCTTTGCGCAGGCTAACTGTTGACAGCGCCCGCTTTTGTATAAAATATATTGTACCCATCACTAACCCGATTTTCGACCGAACGCTGATGCCCGATTTCCCCGGCATGTCGGAAGCCGGTAACTGCCGCGACTGGGAAACCGGAGCCCCGGTAAACCTTGACAGAATAAGGGATAAAGACGAAAAGTACTGGAACGATTTTCGCGGTACACCAAAGGCTTTTATTTCGATGGCAGCCGGACTCCGTATCTGGAATAATGCATTTGGTAATACAACAGCAGTTCGTTTTACAGCCGACAGTTCTGCCACCGGAAGCCTGAAGCTGAAACTGATGTCGCAGCTAAAGCCATCCGAAAACGGGCTACGCGTGATAAATGTATATAACGAAGGCAAGGCAGCTGCAGCAAATTCGACCGATTTTGGAGGGCTTTTCCTCAGTCTCAGCTTCTTTATAATTACCGCTGCATTACTTCTCACGGCATTGCTATATGCGCTTCATGTCCAAAAACGTAAGTCCGAAACCGCCATAATGGCTGCCATGGGATTTCGCAAAAAAGATATTATCCGGATACTTTTCCTGGAAACTTTAGTAGTAATTATTTTGGGCAGTATCCTCGGTACAATTGCAGGTGTGTTTTATAACAAGCTGATACTGGCAGGCCTCAACACCTTATGGAACGATGCCATACGGACCAACATGCTGCAAATGCACATTGAAGCCAAAACCCTGTTTATTGGTTTTGCCACAGGAGTGATAATTGCCATACTATCGGTATTGTACGGGTTGCTGCACAACTTCCGCAGACCGTTATCCGAAATGGTGAAAAGTGCATCCCCGGGGAACCAGGTATTTCGGCCAGCAGCCGGCAAAACCAGCTTGGCTCTATCCATACTTTTTGCATTGGCAGCGCTGGCAGCCATTATTTATTCCCTGCAACCGGGCCAGGCCGATCTTTCAGAAATGTTTCTTACGGCCGGTGGATTATTTATGCTTTCGGGAATCATGTTCCTGTATTATTTGATGCTGCATTCGGGTAAACGAACAAAGAAATCAGCACTACACTTTTTAACCATAACATTGCGGAATGTGAGCCTGAAAAAAAGGCAAACCATTATCGCTGTTGCGTTGCTTGCAATCGGAACTTTCTCGGTAATAATAACAGGCGCCAACCGAAAAACGTTTTATGGCTCCGAAATTAACCGGCAATCAGGTACCGGAGGCTTCCTGTTCTGGGCCGAATCGACTATACCTGTGTTGCATGACCTGAATTCGGTTGAAGGGAAGAAAAAATATGGGCTCGCTGATGAAGCAGACCTGAAGCAAGTGCTTTTTATGCAGATGCTCAGCCTCCGTGGTAATGATGCAAGCTGTCTGAATCTGAACCAGGTAAAACAACCAACTATGCTTGCCATACATCCGGTCTATTTCGATACCCGACAAGCATTTAGCTTCAGCAGGCTTCACTCTGATGTTGACGAAAAGCATCCATGGCTAACATTAAATAAAGAGTTTGCAGCAGGAGTTATCCCCTGTTTTGCTGATCAAACTGTGATAACTTACGGCATGCAGAAGAAAATAGGCGATACCCTTTTGTACACCGACGAAAGTGGCAAACCACTTAAAATTATAATAATGGGTGGGCTGAACAACTCGGTTTTCCAGGGAAACATACTTGTTTCGGCTGATTTGTTCAGTAAGTATTTCCCTTCGGCAGGAAGTTCGGAACTGATGCTTATTGATGGCGATTTCAGGAAGCAAAAGGCCATTGCCGAAAGGCTGGAATATATTTTCCAGGATTTTGGCATGGTTGTTACACCGGCATCCGAACGTTTGGCACAATTCAACTCGGTCGAAAACACTTACCTCTCGGTATTTATGCTGCTGGGCGGACTTGGTGTTTTGATAGGAACCATCGGACTTGGAATTGTGGTTTTTAAAACTATTCGAGAACGGGAGCCGGAAATAGCCCTTTACCAGGCCATGGGTTTCACAAAAAGATTCGTACTGCGCCTGGTGGCAGCAGAGTACCTGCTGATATTGGTTTCGGGACTGATCATCGGAACAGTATCGGCTTTAATTGGCTTGATTCCTGCTATGCTGGCGCAGGACACGCCTATACCCTGGGGGTTTATTGCGGCGATACTGCTGGTTATATTTATCAGTGGATTGCTGTGGATCGTGCTCCCGGTAAGGACAGCGTTGAAGAAAAACCTGGTAAAATCGCTTCGCACAGAGTAAAAACAAATCAATCTGTATGCAAGCCGGTGCTATTGAGTTACCTATATCTTTAATTTATTACTATTTTTGTTGACATCAGTTTTAACACAAATATCCGGGCACTGAAACATTTACTGCCAAAAACTGGTTTATAACCATAATCAACGCATAAATGATAAAGCTTAAAACAATATTTGAACGGGTAATTTTATTGCTCTCCATATCGGCCATTATATTCCTGTTGCTTTTTGTATCGCTCTATTTTTATACCCTTGTGCAGGAAAAACTGGTTCACGATTCGGCACAGTCGCAGTTTTACAATGAAGTGGAATCGTTGCTCGACCTAAATTCCGAGTCAATGCGGATAGCGGCCAACGATTTTACCAGCTCCGACGAACTCATTGAATTTACCCAAAGCCGAGATCCCCGCTGGTACAACCAACATATTTTTGGCGCTATTAAAAGCCTTAAGATCGATTATATTTGCGTGTACGATACTGCTTTTAACATCATCAGCGAAGCATCGTCCGAAAAAATATTGTCGCGCAGGTTTATCCCCACGGCAGCTGTTTCGGAAATGCTTGAAAAAAGATATTCCAATTTTTTCCTGGTAACCACCGAAGGACTTGTTGAGGTGAGTGCATCATCCATACATCCAACCTTCGACCGGTTTCATAACAAAACAAAACCCGCCGGATATGCTTTCCTGGTAAGGCTTTGGGACCAGTCGTTCAAAACCAAGCTGAGCAAAATCACCAGCTCACACGTCGATTTTCAACATTCGGATCAGATTAACAATGCCAACGATTACAGCATTGTTTCCATAGCCATAAATCTGAAGGATGCCGCCAATAAAACCGTATCGAATATCATTTTCAGCCGGAATTTCAACCTGAATTTCCGAACTTCCAAAACCCTGCTTTTCATTACAGTAATTGCTTTTATCATGGGGCTGGTGGCTTATATTGTATTTGCCCGTAAATGGATATACCAGCCGCTAAACCTCATAACCCGGATCCTCGAATCGGAAAACAGCGATTCCATCCGCCAGCTGCAGCTCTCGGCTGGTGAATTCAAATATATTGGGGTGTTGTTCGAGGATTATTTCAACCAGCGTAAAACACTCGAACATGCCAAACAGAAGGCCGAAGAAAGCGATAAACTGAAATCGGCGTTCCTTTCGAATATTGCCCACGAAATCCGAACCCCCATGCATGGTATACTCGGGTTTGCCGAAATGCTGAAAACCGTTTCGCTCACCCAGGAACAGATGCAGGAATACATTGCCATTATTGAGAAAAGCAGTGCCCGTATGCTGAACACCATTACCGACCTGATCGAAATTTCGCGGATTGAATCAGGACAGGCAGAAATAAAACTTTCGTTGGTGGATATTGGCGGACAGATGGAGAGTGCATACGCAGTTTTTAAATCAGAAGCCGATAAGAAAGGACTGCAACTTATGTTGAAAAATACGCTCAACATCGAAGGAATGCATATTCGTACCGATCGCGAAAAGCTTGATATTATTATTACACAGCTGCTTAAAAACGCGGTAAAATATACAAAAAAGGGCTACATCGAAATTGGGTACGAACAAAAAGGCGACCTGATTGAATACTATGTAAAAGATACCGGAATAGGTATAGAAAAAGACAAACAGCAGGCCATTTTTGGCCGTTTTACGCAGGCCGACAATTCGCTTTCGAAGACTTATGAAGGCTTTGGCCTTGGATTGTCCATCACCAAAGCATATGTTGAAATGCTCGGTGGAACCATTTGGGTTGAAAGCGAACCAGGCGAAGGATCAACATTTTACTTTACCGTTGCAGTTGAGGCAAGTGCCCAAATGTAAACTGCATTCCGAATTCAATCCTTTGAATATTTGTATTATGAAGAAATTCTTAATCTGAAATTCAATTTCATGGTGCATACCAGGTTCTGTTTAAAAATCAAATGGTCAATGGCAGAAGGCATCCGGTTTCCAGGATGCTAAAGTATATCAATGACTTTAAACCTAAATAATCACATGATTTCAAAGCTCCCGAAACACCAAACAGTTTTGCTTTTTGTTGCCATCGCGTTGATGCATTGCAGTATTAAGGCACAAAGTCAGCCCCTGGCACTTACGCCACCCATGGGATGGAACAGCTGGAACCTGGTTGAAGCCGAAGTAAGTGATCCGCTTATCCGCGAAATTGCGGATGCCATGGTTTCGACCGGTATGAGAGATGCCGGGTATCAGTACATTATTATCGACGATTTCTGGGTAGGCGGGCGCGATGCCACCAACCATCTGTTTCCCGACCGGCAGCGTTTTCCGCATGGAATTAAGGCCCTGGCAGATTATGTGCACTCCAAAGGCCTGAAGCTGGGCATTTATTCCGATGCTGCCGAATACACCTGCGGAGGCGTTACTGCAAGTTATAATTTCGAGGAGCTGGATGCGCAAACCTTTGCCGACTGGGGTATTGATTACCTGAAATATGATTATTGCAATGCACCTGAGGATGTTACCACAGCTTTTACCCGGTATAAAAAAATGGGCGATGCGCTAAAAAAAACCGGTAGGCCAATGGTTTATGCCATCTGCGAATGGGGTCAGCGCAAACCCTGGCTGTGGGCCCGTGCTGCCGGCGGACATTTGTGGCGTACCACCTGGGATTCGCGCGATGTATGGCAATCGAACAACAAAGACCTTACCGGGATAATGGAAATTTTCGATCAGCAGAAAGACCTGGCTCAGTATGCCGGTCCCGGAGGCTGGAACGATCCCGATTTGCTGATGGTGGGTTTGTATGGAAAAGGAAAGTCGTCGTCGGTGGGTGGTCGTTTTAAAGGCTGCAACACCATTGAATACCGCTCCCATTTTATACTCTGGGCCATGCTTTCGGCTCCTTTGATTGTTAACCTCGATGTAAGATCGATGGATAAAGAAACAGCTGATATCCTGCTAAACAAAGAAATAATAGCTATCAACCAGGATAGCCTTGGCAAACAGGCTGTCACACTTTTTATCCGCGACAATATACAGGTTTTGAAAAAAGAACTCCGGAACGGCGATCTGGCTATCTGCGTTTTTAACCGCGGCGACCAGCCAGCTTCATTCAGCCTCGATTTGAAAAAAGACCTGAATATCTGGTTCCCGGCAGCGGCACGAAATTTACAGGAGCACGAAACCATTAAAAAAGCTATTGTACTTACAAACCAGCTGCAAGGCCACGATTGCCGGATTTACAGAATTTCGGCCAACAAATAACCACCCATTAACAGCAGAAATTTAAACATGAAATAGCCATAAGAAAAATTTTCTTACCAACCGAAAATGATATTATGGCGTATTCCATCTGACCCGTAAAAAATTAAAACAGAAACAGATGAAACAGAAAATAGCACTTATCTCGCTGCTTGTGGGCGATTATGACGAAGCTATTGATTTCTATACCCGCCGGCTTAATTTTATCCTCCTGGAAGACACGAAACTGAGTGAAACAAAACGCTGGGTTAGGATTGCACCGCCTGGATCAACCGAAACCTGCCTGCTGCTGGCCAAAGCCGAAGGTGCTGATCAAAAAAGCAGAATCGGCAACCAAACCGGCGGCAGGGTATTCCTGTTTCTGTACACGGATAATTTCAGCCGCGATTACCAAAATCTGCTCGATCAAAAGGTAACCATTGTCCGGAAGCCGGTTACCGA
>CAYNVK010000127.1:0-8295 GCA_964400395.1 uncultured Lentimicrobiaceae bacterium
ATGATTTGATTGACTTCATAGGAGAGTATTTATGATTTATGAATGACGATTTACGAATGACGATTTATGAGTTATGAGTTACGAATGATGATATACGAGTTGCGATTTACAATTTACGAATGATGATTTACGAGTTGTGTGTTACCCCATCTGCTGATGAAGTCAGGCAGCCGTCTTCCGCCCTTAACCCTTATACCTTACAACTTTTATATTTCCGGGCTACAAGGTACAAATTACAATCACAACAATAAACCTGGAAACGAAAAATGACGACCTACAATTGTAAATCGTCATTTGTCAACTGTAATTCTTTATTTACTTGGCCATACGTTTACGTTCATGTTCCTTGAGGTAAATTTTTCGCAGACGCATTGATTTTGGCGTAATTTCAACCATTTCGTCAACCTGAATGTATTCCAGTGCTTCTTCGAGCGAGAATTTAACTGCCGGGGGCATACGAACTGCATCGTCCTTAGCCGTGGTGCGGAAGTTAGTCATCTGCTTGGCTTTGGTAATGTTAACACCCAGGTCGTTATCGCGCGAGTTTTCGCCTACAATCTGTCCTTCGTAAATATCCTCGAAAGGTTCAACAAAGAAACGGCCACGATCAGTAAGTTTATCAATACTATAAGCCGTAGCAGTACCCGTATCAATACTTACCAAAACGCCGGCCAGTCGCTGAGGCAAAGGTCCTTTCCAGGGTTCGAAGGCCTTGAAGCGGTGCGCCATAATAGCTTCGCCGGCAGTGGCAGTAAGTACTGCATTCCGCAGGCCGATAATACCGCGCGAAGGAATTGAAAATTCGAGGTGCATCAGGTCACCTTTGGGATTCATGGCCAGCATATCGCCACGGCGTTGGGTAACCAGGTCAATTACTTTGCCCGAAACCTCAAGCGGAGTATCCACAATCAGAGTTTCGATAGGCTCGCATTTAACGCCGTCAATTTCCTTGATAATAACCTGAGGCTGACCTACCTGTAACTCATAACCTTCGCGGCGCATGGTTTCGATGAGGATTGAAAGGTGAAGGATGCCACGGCCGAAAACAATAAACTGGTCGGACGAACCGGTTTCCTCGACCCTGAGGGCCAGGTTTTTCTCGGTTTCCTTCTGCAACCTGTCGTTCAGGTGGCGTGAGGTAACAAATTTACCTTCTTTGCCAAAGAACGGGGAGTTATTGATTGAAAAAAGCATACTCATGGTAGGCTCGTCGATATGGATATCGGGTAAGCGCTCCGGGGTTTCGGGATCGGTAACGGTGTCGCCTATATCAAAGCCCTCGAGCCCGACCAGCGCGCAAATATCGCCCGAATGTACCGAGCTTACTTTAACCCGACCCAGTCCGGCAAAGGAGTATAACTCTTTTATTTTCGATTTGGTGGTGGAGCCATCGCGTTTCAGCAGCGAAACATTCATTCCTTCTGAAACTTCGCCACGCGACACGCGCCCAATGGCAATACGGCCTACATACGAGCTGTAGTCGAGCGATGTGATCTGCATCTGCAACGGGCCTTCGGGAGTCGGGGCTTCAGGAATATATTTAATAATAGCATCGAGCAGCGGGAAAATATTATCAGTTTGCTCAAGCCAGGTAGTATTCATCCAGCCTTGTTTGCTCGAACCATACAGCGTTTGGAAATCGAGCTGTTTGTCCGAAGCTTCGAGGTTAAAAAAGAGTTCGAAAACCTGCTCCTGTACTTCGTCGGGGCGGCAGTTTTCCTTATCCACCTTGTTGATCACCACAATAGGAAGCAATCCTAACGAGAGAGCTTTCTGGGTAACAAAGCGGGTTTGGGGCATCGGGCCTTCGAAAGCATCAACCAGCAGCAGCACGCCATCAGCCATTTTTAATACCCGCTCTACTTCACCTCCGAAATCGGCGTGGCCAGGGGTATCAATAATATTAATTTTAACACCCTTATATTCAACAGAAACGTTTTTCGAAGTGATAGTGATACCACGTTCACGTTCCAGGTCGTTGTTGTCGAGGATCAATTCCCCGATCTCCTGGTTTTCGCGAAAAAGGTTACAGCTGTGTAAAATCTTGTCAACCAGCGTGGTTTTGCCGTGGTCGACGTGGGCAATAATGGCTATGTTACGAATACTTTGCATGAAAAAGTGTGCTTGTGAAAAAGTGTGCAAAGGTACGGTTTATTTGCAGATGAATTACATATATAGGAATTTAGTTGGAATATACAGTTGCGCATGAGCACTATAAAGAGGAACTTGCTTATAAAATAATATCATTCGCCATACAAACCTGTCTGAACCCAGGAACCAGTTACAAGACCGGGCATTAAAACTTATAACTCATTAAATCAATAATTTAAAACAAAAAATCATCCGGATACAATCTGCATCCGGATGGGTTTGATTGAAAAATCCAGTTGTAAATGTTTAGAGAAAGATTAAAGCTGCCAAATTTGTATTACAAATTGATTTAGACCGAAGATTCCGGCCTGACTGCGTCATCAGGCAAGGTAAATTGTAAATGATTAAACCTTAGTAAGAAATCATTTGCCTGACTATATCATACAGATCGGGAAGGCTGAAGTATTCCGAAACCGATTTAAATAATTAAATCAATAAGTCATCAATCACTTCCGGAATTTTTTCAAAGTCGTCAACCTTCGAAAAGAAAAAATCGGCACCAGATTTCATGGCCTGGTTGCGATAAAGGTCGGAAGCGTAAAAAGTGAGCAGCATAATTTTAAAGCTGAAATTCTCTTCCCTTATTTCTTTCAATACCTCGATCCCGGTTTTGCCCGGCATTTTATTATCAATGATTGCCAGGTCTGGTTTCAACGTGCGCATGGCAGCCAGCGTTTCAATTCCGTTTCGGAATGATCCTACCAACTCAACCTTTGTAATATTACAAAGCATTTGCTGCAGCCGCTCCCGCATCATATCCGAATCATCAGCAATTATTACTCTCATAGCTTTTTGCATTTACTGCTATACAAAAGAAATCAATTAAATATCATTTGTATGTAGATAAAAGACTGATTTTCATGTAGGATTAATCCTACAAGCAGCCTGTACACAGAAGCATTGTTTTGATTTTAAGTACGCTTTATTTTTTGCTTTGGCGATGTAAAAAAGCAGGAAAAGCCGGATATCCCCGGCTCTTCCTGCAACAGAATTATTTTCTGCTTTACTTCATGACTACAATTTTACGAGCCATTGCGATTTTGCTGTTCGAAAGCGATACGGTGTAAACTCCATTGGGCAATGAATTTAACTCAACAGGTGTCACAAACGTACCGTTGATGGAAACTTTTTCCTTTTTCCAAACCTGTACTCCAATGCTGTTGTAAATTGCAATATTCAACTCAACCGGCCTGGCCGACGATACCTTGATATCGAACCTGCCGTGGCTTGGATTGGGATAAACATCGAACGAATGGCTTACTTCAAGATCGTCGACGGATACAGTAATTATTACAGTATTCGAAGGAGCCGAGCTAATACCATTCAGCGTAACGATTACATAATAGCTACCAGGCTCATCCATGGTGTATTCAACACCGGTAGCGCCATCAATTGCAACACCATCGCGGTACCATTGGTTACCCTCGGCAGCACTGCTGGTAAGCACATTGTCATGCAGGGTAACAACAGCTGCATCCGGAACCGGGGCAACAGTTACATTGTAAACGGTAGCCTCTACCGGGCCACATCCGCCAGCATTCGTATATTGAACGCTTACCGAATGCTGTCCCAAATCAATCCAGTTCACTGTTATAGCGCTGGTGCCCTCGCCGGCAACAATCTGCCCGCCTTCGGAAACTGTCCACTTATAATCAGCGAAACCTTCGTCAGTTTTATATACCGATCCTTCGGTTCCCAGTGCTATCAATGCATCACCAGTAATTACCGGAACCGGAATAGCATCAACTATTACAATAACGCTGTTGGTAGCGGTACAACCTGTTTCTGTGAAGGTTTCAACAACTGTATACGTTGTTGTGCTTTCGGGACTAACCGTTGGATTAGCTTCGGTTGAAACAAAATCACCAGGTACGGAACTCCAGCTGTAAGTGCTTCCGGCAACGGCTTCGCCACCGATAACAGTACTTGCTCCTACACAGATTTCCCTGTCGGTACCAGCTGTTGCAGCAGGTTTCAGAACCTCAATTTTAACCGGGGCAACTGGCTCCGATTCACAAACTGATCCATTCATTGTTGATAAAGTTATCCGTCGGAACCAGGTTGTTTGGGCAAGTTCACCTAAGGTGAGCGATGCTTCGTTGTTTTCGATGGAGGTCCAATCCATTCCATCCGTCGATTGTTCCCACCTGTAAGATATATTTCCCGAACCTGTACCATCTGCAATTGATGTTAATGCTGCAGGCACTGATCCGCTACATATTAGCTGATCGGCAGCAATGGATCCGGCAACCGGAACCGCCTGAACTGCAACCGAAACAACGTTACTGAACGTCGATCCGCAACTTGGTGTTCCGGCATCCTTGGCAATTACCCTGAAGAAGGTATTCGTTGTAAGGTCCTCAACCTGGAAAGTGGTATTATCAATGCTGTTGGGGCCAACATTTTCCCAATGATTGATGCCATTAGCACTTTTTTGCCATTGATAGGTAAATGGGCCAGTACCTCCGGTTGCTTCTGAAGCTGTGTATAACTCAATTGTACCTTTATAACAAACGGTTGCTTGTTCGGCACCTGATGTTACCACCGGCGGATACAGAGGATCATTAACATTAACGGTGATTACTTTACTAGCAACTGCTTCGCCACAGGATGGTGTTCCTATATCGGTAGCCAGTATACGGTAATCTGTAGTTGCCATTAACGCGCCTGGCGAATACGACAGGGATGTGGCGCCTTCGATGTTAGTCCAGTCAGAAGTACCATTTTCGCTATACTGCCATTGATAAACGTAGCCGCCTGATCCACCGCTTGCAGGTGTAGCCTGAAGTGGAGCTGCTGAACTACTGTAACAGATTTGCTGATCAGGGCTAACCATTGGTGCTACGAAAACCGGGCGAACATGGATAGTGTATGTTGCTGTTGCAACCTGCTGACCGCAGCTGTTATTGCTGGTAACTGTCATGGTTAATACGACTGTTTTGCCTGCATCGCCTTCGGCTGGAATATACGATGGCTCTGTGGTGGTTTCGGATGTCAGGGTTCCGGCGCCATCGGCTGTCCAGAGAATAGTTCCGTTCGAAGCGCTGGCTCCAGTAACTGCAACGGTTCCATCAGAACACACAGTGGTGCTTCCTCCGGCAACTGCTGTTGGCAAAGGATCAACATGCACAGTATAGTCAGCAGTTGCTTTTAGAGGCGAACATGCATTTACACTGCTTACTGTCATGGTTAAGGTTACTGTTTTGCCAGCATCGTCAGCCGAAGCAGTATAAGTAGGTGTAAGGGTGTTTTCGCCCGAGGTTATTGACCCGGCGCCGTTTTCAGCCCAGGTGATTTCACCGTTCGATGCACTGGCACCATCAATGGTAATGTTACCATTTGAGCAGATGGTTGCACTTCCTCCGGCTGTTGCAGCAGGAAGTTCATCAATATGTAATGTATAGAATGCTGTAGCGGATTTAGGAGCACATGCATTATTGCTGCTTACCGTCATAGTGAGCGTAACGGTTTTGCCTGCATCATCAGCAGCAGGTGTATAAACCGGGGTTAAAGTGGTTTCGCCAGAAGTAATTGTACCGTTTCCATCTTCAGTCCACAAAATGTCGCCGTTTGCTGAAGATGCACCGTTAATCATGGCTATGGCACTGGAACATACATCCTGTGTGCCGCCTGCAACTGCTAATGGCAGGGCATCGACAGTAATCATAACCTGAACAGGTGCCGATTCGCACGAAATTCCATTGAGTGTTGATATAACCGTTCTGCGGAAAAGTGTGGATTGTGTCAAAGCTTCGGGGCTGTATTCTGAGCCTTTTGCTGATTCAATAACTGTCCACGACTCGCCATGGTTGTTGGAATATTCCCATTTATAGGATAAGACTGCACCCGGGGTGGATGTGGATCCGTTAATTATGGATGTGAGTGTAGCCGGTTTGGTATCAGCACAAATGGTTTGATCTGACCCGATAAGACCCGCTACAGGCGCTGACTGAACCGTAACCAGAATATTATTCAGGCTGAAAACTGAACCGCATGCAGGTGTGCCGTTATCAAAGGCAATTAACCTGAAAAGTGTGTTGGTTTTGAGGTTTGCAGGCTGGTAAGTCAAACTGTTCGATCCTACATTTATCCAGTTACCGGTTGTTTTCATTTGCCACTGGTAAGTATAGGTTGGACCGCTGCCACCCAGGGTTGGAGTTGCAGTAAGCAATCCGGGAGCTGTATTGTTGCAAATGGTATTGTAACCAGCCATGCTTATTACCGATGGTGTGTAAGGATCGCGGACAGTAATGGTGATGGCATTGCTGGCCTTCAATGTTTCGCACGACGGAGTTCCGTTATCAGTTACAAGCAGCCTGTAATAGGTTGTTTCGAAAAGATTCCCGGGTAAAAATGTAAGTGTGGTTGCATCGGCAATATCGCTCCAGGTTTCCCCGTTGCTGCTCATTTGCCATTGATACGTGTAAGGTCCTGTGCCACCAGAAGCTCCGGTAGCTGAAAGTTGTCCGGCAGTTGTGTTCCAGCAAATGGTTTGATTGCTGCTAACAACGGGAGCTACAAACTGGTTGCGGACAGTAACTTTCCACACGCCATCGGAAGCTATAAAACCGGTACAGCTGCCATCTTTTGCAAGCCTGCGATACCAGGTAGTAACTTTAAGACCTGCAGCCGGATCAAATGTGCTGGTATTACTTTCACTTAAAACAACAGGTGAAGTAAATAATGCATCCGAACTGCTTTGCCACTGGTAAGTGATATTTTCATCGCCACCGGAAGCTGCTGTGGTGTTGCCTATTATGCCTGCATCGCCATTAAAACAAATGGTTTCACCCTCTGTACTTATGCTTCCTTTTACAAAATCACGGTACACTATAATGGATGCAGTTGAGGTGCTTACGGTGCCGCAGGTTCCGCTGCTTACTTCGCAATAAAAATCAGAGCCTTCGGTAAGGGCAGCCGGTGTGTAAGCCTGGGTGGTAACACCTGTTGATACACCATCTTTAAACCACAAATACGTGTACGATCCGGTTCCGCCATGGGCAGTTGCCGTAAAAGTACCAGTGAGGGTATTATAACAAATCGGGGTTGAACCTCCGCTGAGGCTGGCCGATAAATCGTTATAAACTGTAATGGTGCTGGTGCTGGTATTTACCGTTCCGCACGAACCGCTGGTTACTGCACAGTAAAAAGTGGTTGTCGAAGTAAGATTACCCGGCTCAAAAGTTTGGGTAGTAACATCGGTCGAAACCCCATTTTTATACCACAGATAAGTGTAAGTACCATTGCCGCCATTGCCGGTTGCAGTTAAAGTACCGGGTGCTGAATTATAGCAGATGGGGGTTGCCCCGCCACTGATGCCGGCTGATAAATTTCCGTAAACGGTAATAGTGGTGGTTGAAGTATTTACTGTTCCGCAGGAGCCACTGGTAACTGCACAGTAGAATGTGGATGTTGAAGCAAGGTTACCCGGGGCATAAGTCTGGGTGGTTACACCGGTTGAAACCCCGTTTTTGTACCATAAGTATGTGTACGAACCAGTTCCGCCATTACCTGTAGCAGTAAATGTGCCTGGCGCAGTGTTATAACACAATGGACTTGTTCCGCCCGAGATGCTGGCTGATAATTCGCCATACACGGTAATAGTGGTGGTTGAAGTATTTACTGTTCCGCAGGAGCCGCTGGTTACTGCGCAGTAGAATGTGGATGTTGAAGCAAGGTTACCCGGGGCATAGGTTTGGGTAGTAATACCGGTTGAAACCCCGTTTTTATACCACAAATATGTGTACGATCCGGTTCCGCCGTTTCCGGTGGCCGATAAAGTACCTGGTGCTGTGTTATAACACAATGGACTTGTTCCGCCCGAGATGCTGGCTGATAAATCGCCATACACGTTAATAGTGGTAGTTGAAGTATTTACCGTTCCGCAGGAGCCGCTGGTTACCGCACAGTAGAAGGTAGATGTTGATGTGAGATTACCCGGGGCATAGGTTTGGGTGGTAACTCCGGTGGAAACGCTGTTTTTATACCACAAATACGTGTAAGTACCATTTCCGCCATTGCCGGTTGCAGTTAAAGTACCGGGTGCTGAATTATAGCAGATGTGGGTTGCGCCGCCACTAATGCCGGCCGATAAATTTCCGTAAACGGTAATAGTGGTGGTTGAAGTATTTACTGTTCCGCAGG
>CAYNVK010000128.1:0-8226 GCA_964400395.1 uncultured Lentimicrobiaceae bacterium
ACTTCGGGTACCGGTTCGTTCGATGATGCTTCGAAACTGAATGCAACCTACCTGCCCGGCGATGCCGACTACCTGAAAGGTTCAGTAATACTTACCTTAACTGCATCGAACAACGCCCCCTGCGGTCCGGTAAGCGATACATTAACCCTCCGGTTTATTAACAACTGGGGAATAGATTTCAGCTGGAATCCTTCGTGCGAAGCTACACCCGTTGTATTTAAGGTAAATCCGGATGTTACCAATATAGGCGCCATGAAAACCTGGCTCTGGAATTTTGGCGACGGAAGCACCTCGAACCAGGTGAACCCAACACACCAATTCCCGGCCATAGGCGAATACTTTGTAACCCTTACTGCAACAGATTCGCTGGGTAAGATCAAAACCATATCGCATACCGTTACCATTGCCAAATACCCGGTATCATTTTTCAGCATCAGCATGCCGAACTGCTCAAACGAGCCGGTACATTTCACTGACCTGTCGCATACCCTGTACGGTTATGTTGCCAAATGGGAATGGAATTATGGCGATGGTTCGAAGTCGGACACCATCTA
Organism: uncultured Lentimicrobiaceae bacterium; assembly: GCA_964400395.1. Classification (GTDB taxonomy): domain Bacteria; phylum Bacteroidota; class Bacteroidia; order Bacteroidales; family UBA4417; genus UBA4417. The sequence continues at coordinate 555 of CAYNVK010000128.1, forward strand.
TTTCCCGAACCAGCCTAATGTTTCGCATTTGTACAATGCCGCAGGCACGTTTAATGTTACGTTGTCGATAACCAATTCATTCGGCTGTACTACCGACGCCACCTTGCCGGTTCAGGTAATTGAGGCCCCGGTAACCAACTTCCAGTATACCAACAACTGTTCAGGGCTCGAAACCATGTTCAGCGATGCTTCGTATGCCAACGGCCCGGGGAACAAGATCCAGTACTGGTGGAATTTTGGCGATCCTACAAGCGGTGCCGATAACACTTCGGAAGAAAAAGACGCTACACACATATTCAGTGCTCCGGGAACTTACTATGTAACCCATGTAGTACGTAACTTTAACGATTGCACTGACACTATTGTTAAGAAAGTTGAAATCCTGATGCCTGTAGCTGTTGACTTTGTTCACAGCCGCACCTGTATCGATGTTGAATCCTATTTCAATCCCGACAGTTCGGTAATGAATATGAAGGATATCGTCAGCTGGGAGTGGAATTTTGGCGACGGCGTGAGCAGTAACCTGCAGAACACCAAACACACATACAGCAAAACCGGCACTTACCAGGTAACCCTTACCGTGAAAAATACTTCGGGCTGCACTGCATCAAAAACCCGCACTATTGTAGTAAGTACATTGCCGGTTGCCCTGTTCAGCCCAGCACAGCAACTTTGTGCCAATGCACCTGTAAACTTCGCTGATGCTTCGAAAGCATACGACGGGTATATTACCGAATGGAACTGGAATTTTGGCGATGGCAACACGAAGCAGGTTAAATTCCCGGCTAACCCGGGCACAGATCACCAGTACGAAACTGCCGGAACCTACAATGTAGCCCTGCAGGTAGTTTCGAGCACCGGTTGCACTGCCGAAAGCCAGTTGACCATCACGGTGAATCCTTCGCCAGTAGTAAACTTTGATGTAGCAAATGCCTGCCAGGGATCGGCAACCCAGTTTACCGATCTGAGCCAAACCAGCGGTGGAGGTATGATTACCAGCTGGAAATGGAATTTTGGCCACGGTGCTTCCGGCATCAGCAATACATCAAACCTGCAGCATCCTCAGCATGAATACACGGCAACCGGAGTTTACCAGGTTACACTTACAACAACTACTGCCAACGGATGTTCCGAAACCATTACCAAAGCAGTACCTGTTACCATTTCGCCGGTAGCTGAATTCAACTTTAAAAACAGCTGCGAAAACGGCATCACCAAATTTGCAATCACACAAGCCACTATCAACTCAAATGCAGTTGCTTTCAGCTGGGCATTTGGCGATGGAGCTACTTCTGACCAGCCTTACCCGCAACATAAATACAGCGAAGCCGGAGTTTATGAAGCAACGCTTACTGTAACCAATATTGCAGGTTGCCAGAGTACAGTTTCGCATACCGTTTCGGTTCTGGCAGCACCGGTGGCTGATTTTAAAACAAGCACACCAGCATGTTCGCAAAACCAGGTGATGTTTACCGACCTGTCGCTGGCTGAAGCCGGTAAAATTACCCGCTGGGAATATAATTTCGGCGACGGGAACATAGCCGTGATCGATTACCCGGGCAATCCAAATATTTCGCACATTTACAGCGAAGCCGGAATTTACAATGCTGTTCTTACGGTTGTAACCGAAAATAACTGCTCGGCAACTGTTTCGAAAAATATTGAGATCCTCCTCAGCCCCTCAGCCAATTTCGATTTTACCAGTTCATGTGCCGGCAACAACGTGCAGTTCAACGATCTTTCACAGAGCAAGTCGATAAAATGGGCATGGAACTTCGGCGATACAGGATCGGGAGCAAACAATGTATCGAATGATCACAACCCGGTTCATACTTACGCACAGGCCGGTAATTACATGGTTTCGCTGGTTATTGAGAACCTGGCCGGATGCAAGGACACCATCACCCGTAATGTGAGCATCGCAACAAGCCCGGCCGTAGACTTCAGCTACAACAACGGCTGTGCATCAGATACGGTTCACTTTAATAGTTCGGCCTTTGTAAATACCGAAAACACAACTTCGTGGCTCTGGAATTTTGGTGACAACACCACCTCCACCGAGCCTGATCCTCATCATATTTATGCTCAACCCGGAACATATATTGTTTCACTTACCATAACTAATCAGAACGGCTGTACCAACCTCAAAATCCGCAAGGTGCAGGTTTCGACCGCCCCTGTTGCGATGTTCACTCACACAAACTCGTCATGCTCGGGTACAGCCGTTCTTTTTAGTGATTTTTCATCAGCCGTAAACGGAACCATCACATCGTGGAACTGGAATTTTGATGATGGCGAAAGCATTCGCATTAACGCACCTGCCAACCCAGGCATTTCGCACAAGTTTGCCAGGGCAGGTATGTACCATGTTACGCTTACCATCAGCACTTCGAACGGGTGTTATGCAACACATACTTCCGAAGTAAAAATTTACAGCGCCCAGGAATCCGCATTTTCCTTCACCAACGGTTGCGACGGTACACCAGCTCAGTTTACTGACCTCACCCAACCTGCCAACGGTTATGCCATCACATCATGGAGCTGGAATTTCGGCGACCCTGCCACCGGCATCAGCAATACCTCAACCATGCGTAACCCAAAACACAGGTTTAGCGGAATGGGAGTATACGAAGTAAGCCTAACCACCGAGAACAGCAATGGCTGCCGCAACACCACGGTACGCACCATCAGCATAGTTCCCGAAAAGGAAATCAACTTTAACCAACCGACTGCATGTTACGGCGTACCTGCCAGCTTTAGTGCCGACACCACTACCTTTGATCAGAATGAAGTTGCATCGTACCTGTGGAACTTTGGCGATGGTTCAGCCACATCATCGGCTGCTACACCAAACCACCAGTTTGCCCGCCCGGGGAATTACCTGGTAACGCTCACCATTACCAAAAAATCGGGTTGCAGCGCCAGTGTTTCAAAAACCATTACAGTGCACACCACACCAGTAGCCCAGTTTACAACCAGCGGCAGTTGTGCCTTTAACCAGGTTGTGTTTACTGACAACAGTTACAGTGCCGATGGCGAGAAAATGGTTAAATGGGCATGGAATTTCGGGGTAAACACCTCGGATACCGACACCTCCGGCTTGCAAAACCCATCATTTATTTATGAAGCCGAAGGAACATATACCGCCAGGCTCACGGTTACCAGTGCATCAGGATGTTCAGCTGTAAAAGCGGTTCCGGTAAAAATTATCCCCGGCCCGTCAGCATCATTCAGCTATTTTGCTGAGCCATGCCACAACGGATCGGTAGTATTTACTGATAAATCGGTAAGCACGCAATCGATGATAACCGGCTGGCAATGGGAATTTGCTCCCGGTATTTACTCGAACCTGCAGAACCCTGTTCATGTATTTGGCGATAATGATACCTGCCACCTGGTAAAACTCACGGTAACTACCGCTAACGGATGCTCGAATACAGTAACGCAGCGCGTTTGTATCCCTTCGCCTATGAAAGTGGATGTAAACTACACGCAAGCTTGTTTTGGCGGAACCACCTGGTTTAATTCAACACTTATCAACCCTGCCGATGGCGCTATAACTTCGTACAAATGGAATTTCGGCGACCCGGCTACCGGATACAAAAACGAATCGAAACTTGCCAACCCCGATCATACATTCAGCAAGGCGGGCACATTCGTGGTGTCGTTACAGGTATCGGATCTGAATAATTGCAGCAGTACCCGCTACATTTCGGTAGTGGTAGATGCGCTCCCGAAACCCGAGTTCAGCTACTCCGGCGGTGCCTGCGACAGCCTGGTAAAATTTAAAAATGAAACCTCAGGTGCAAAAATAGCACAATGGATCTGGAAATTTGGCGATGGAAAAATGAAAGTGGTTAACACACCTTCAAATCCTGATGTTACTCATTACTACAGGTACCCGGGTATTTATGAAGTTACGCTGATTACCCAAAGCGAAGCCGGCTGCTACGACACCATTCGTAAACAGATCCGCAGAACCCCGTGTATGAAGGCCGCTTTTGCCGTGAACGACCCGGTAGTTTGCCAGAAACGCAGCATGAAATTTACCGAAACCAGCAGCTGCGAAGCACCGATTGCAAGCTGGCAATGGTTCTTTGGCGACGGCACTTCGGTAACGTACACTTCGCCACAACCATTTGTTGAACATACCTATGCCACCCCAGGTAACTACAAGGTAAAAATGGTTGTAGCCACGCAAATGGTAGGCGGTATGGCAACCGATACAGCCGGCGGGCAGGTAGCAGTTAATCCTGCAGCCATAGCCGCATACAGCTTTAAAGACGCCTGTGTTGGCAATGCAACTACTTTCGATAACCTGACCCAGAACAACAACACAACCATAAAAAGCTACCAGTGGAACTTCGGTGATGCTGCTTCGGCAAATAACTCAACTTCAGTTCCCAGTCCGCAATACAACTTCCAGTTGCCGGGACAGTATGATGTGAAACTGGTTGTAACCAATACCCTTGGATGCAGCGACACCGTAATGAAAAAGGTAAATATTTTTGCCAGCCCGGCAGCCGATTTCAGCTGGACTAACAATTGCGAAGCCAAACCGGTATATTTTACTGATAACTCGGTAGCCCAGAGTTCGTCGATCACCAGCTGGAACTGGCAATTCGGGCAGGATGCCCAGGTAATGGATGCCACTACCAAGAAAAGCTGCAGTGTAAGCTTTACTCGTGCAGGCTCGTACGATGCCAGCCTTAAAGTAACCGATCGTAACGGTTGTTCAACCCTCGTTTCGAAACAGATAACCATACATCCAACCCCGGTTGCAGCCTTCAATATTGTCGAAAATTACGAAAACAAACAGGGCCAGGTGATGCTCAGCAACGGAACCATCAACGGAACTGACTACGAATGGAATATCAGCAACGGAAAATCATCAACTTCTGAGGCTCCGGTTATTACTTTTGACAAGGAAGGACATTATAATATACAGCTTATTGCACACAACGGCACAAGCTGTGCTGATACGCTTACCATGGAATACGACCTGATGTTCAAAGGGCTTTACGTACCCAATGCCCTGAACCCTGGAAATATGGATCCGGAAGTAGCTGTCTTCAGGCCAAAAGGAGTAAACCTTAAATCGTACTACATTGAAATATTCGACCGCTGGGGTAACCCGCTGTGGAGTTCGAGTAAGCTCGACAGCAAAGGCTCACCCGAGGAATCATGGGATGGAACATTACACGGACAGGTACTGAAGAGTGATGTTTATATCTGGAAAATCTCGGCACAGTTCAATGATGGCGAAGTATGGGACGGCAAAAATGCAGGAAACAACGAAAATATCCCGCAAATGAAAGCCGGAACAGTAACACTGATCCGTTAGTACAACGAAGTGATTAAAAACGAACACCTGCTTGTACCATTTACTTCCTGCCCGGCGGCTTCATCAGCCAACAGGCAAACTATAAAGCGCAACACAATGAAAAAAAGTAATTTATTCAGAGTCAGGGCATACCAGGCCATACTAATACTTGCTTTTGCAGCAGGTTCGGGCCAGCTCAGGGCACAGGATCCCACTTTTTCGCAGTTCTATAATAACCCTATTTATTACAACCCGGGGTATATCGGGCTTAATTCGGGAATGCGGGCGCGTTTCAACTACCGCGACCAGTGGACCGGGTTACCTGTCGACTTTAAAACTTACAATTTTTCAGTTGATATGGCCGAACGCAACATCCCCGGATCGGGTGGGCTTGGATTGCTGGTATCGTCGGATAAAGCCGGTACGGGTATGATAAAGTCGAGCAATATCGGCCTGGGTACAGCTGCCCGCATCCCGTTGTATGACAATATGATTGCCCAGATGGGATTTATGGTTTCGTATGCGCAAAAAACAGTAAACTGGGACGAACTTGTTTTCACCGATCAGCTTCATGCACGTTATGGTAACATCTACCAATCACAATTCGAGGCCCCGGCTACCAATAAAGTTTCGTACCCCGATTTTTCGGTGGGCGGTGTTTATCGCTTTGTTGAAAAAGGATCACACTTCAGCACCATACAAGGAACATTTGGAGCAGCAGTACACCATGTTTTTACTCCCAACGATTCGTTCCTGGGTCTGGATTCGCCTTTGCCGCGCAAGCTGGTAATTACCGGCGACCTGGTGCTGGAAACGGAGCAAGGCCGTCCCTCATCATATCGCTCGTACAAGAAAAATTCAGGATTTAAATTTAACCCGGCCTTTCAGTACGAAAAACAGGCTGAATTTTCGACCTACACCCTGGGAATGAACATCCTGAAATCGTCTATTTATTTCGGCGTATGGTTCCGCAACCAGGACTTTAACTTTTTCGAAGCCAAGGATGCCATCTTCCAGGTTGGTTTTAATGCACCATGGAGCAAGGAGTCGCGCGTAAAAGTAATGTACACCTACGATTACCTGATTACCGACCTGCGCACCGCCGGCAGAGCTTCGCACGAAATATCACTGATTTTCGAATTCGACGAATTCAGCATGTTTGGCGGCATCGACAGTTTCAGCAGCCGCGGGCGTAACCACAAAGAAATGGAGTGTGCCCCGTTCTGATATTTTTACCTATCCCATTTTTATAAAAAACCTGCCTTTTCAAGCAGGTTTTTTTATGCTTATCAAAACTGTAATGCAGAAATCACACCGATGATCCGATGCCTAAAACTCGTAGCCAAAGCGTTTCAGCTGGTTGGCATCTTCGCGCCAGTCGCTGCTTACCTTCAGGCTGAGTTCGAGGAATACTTTCTTTTCAATAAAAGCTTCAATATCTTTTCGTGCCAGTGTACCCAGCTTTTTGATGGACGCACCTTTGTGCCCCAGTATAATGGCTTTCTGGGTATCGCGTTCCACGAAGATGGTAGCGCTGATTACCACAATATCAGGTTTTTCCTTGTAAGCATCAACCACTACTTCGGCTGAGTAAGGAATTTCCTGCTGGTAGAGCATAAATATTTTTTCGCGAATCATTTCCGAAATAAAAAACCGCAGGGGCCTGTCGCTCAGCTCGTCATCCTTCGGGAAATAAGGTTCGTTTTCGGGCAGCAGGCGGAGCACCTCCTCGGTTATTTTATTTGTATTATAATTCAGCTTAGCCGATATGGGCAATACTTTTGCATCCGGAAACTTATCCTGCCAGTATTTTATTTTAATTTCAACCTCTTCGGGGCTGATGGTATCAACTTTATTCACCAGGAACACAAGCGGCTTGCCCGATTCCTTAATCTTATGAATTACCTCTTCGTCGAAGCTGTTTTCACCCGCTTCGGTCATATAAATAAAAACATCGGCATCCTGCAGGGCGGTGTGTACAAATTTCATCATCGACTCATGCAGTTTGTAATGTGGCCGCACGATGCCGGGTGTATCGGAATATACAATCTGGTAATCGTCGCCATTTACAATGCCAAGGATGCGATGACGGGTAGTTTGTGCTTTGGGAGTAATGATTGAGAGCTTCTCCCCCATCAGCATATTCATTAAAGTCGACTTTCCTACATTGGGATGACCGATGATGTTGACGAAACCGGATTTATGGGCCATAAAAATATTTTTACAAAAAAATTAGGATTACAAAGAAACAAAATATACTTTTGCACTCCCAAATAAAGACGTTCATTGTTTACAAAAATATATTGCGGGGTGGAGCAGAGGTAGCTCGTTGGGCTCATAACCCAAAGG